>JAGRAA010000553.1 GCA_020435185.1 Bdellovibrionales bacterium
TTATCGAAACTACTTAGTGAATTCGAACTGGGGAATGATCTCTGGTCCACAAGTGCTAGACCAAAAAAAACAAGAGGTGTTTTTTCCGTTATACAATCAAGCCTTACCTTTTGGTGTTAAGGAAATTGAGTTTTTAGAGGGACAAAAGGTTTATGCGGCATTTTCTGAAGTTGGGCGAGGAAATCTGTTATTAGTATCTATAGTAAACAAAAAAGAGGCCTTACAGGCTCTAGAAAAGCTAAGTGCAAAATCCTTAATTTTTATGATCGCGTTTATTAGTTTCATGATATTAGTGAGTATATTGGTTTCTGTAAAATTGACTGTTCCTATAACTGCGTTGATGAAAGCCAGTGAAAATATCTCAGAAGGAAAATTCGACATAGAATTAGCTCCTTCATCAGAAGATGAAATTGGGCAATTGACACAAGTGTTTAATCAAATGGCCAATCAAATGAGTCACTTATTAGATGATAAAATGGAACAAGCCAGACTATCTACAGAGTTGAAGACGGTCCAAACTCTACAAGAGAATTTGTTTCCGAGAAGCAAATCCAAGATAGCCTCTGTAGATATAAATGGTTTTTTTGAGCCGGCATCAGAAGCCGGTGGAGACTGGTGGTTTTACTACAGGAAAGACAATAAGTTTTGGCTTTGGATTGGCGATGCTACCGGTCACGGTGCGCCAGCGGCGATGTTAACGAGTACGGCTAGAGGAGCCTCTGCTTTGATAGAGTATCAGGATGTGGATAGCCCGGGTGAGGCTATGGATATTTTAAATAAAGCCATATATGGAGTCGGCCAAGGAAAGATGATGATGACGTTTTTCTTAGCCGTAATTGATTTGGAAACAGGAGAGATTCAATACTCAAATGCGAGCCACGAGTATCCTTACATCGTGGGTAATTTAACTCGTCCAACAAAGAAAAGAGACCTTAATCCTTTGATAGACGTGAGAGGTCCTCGTTTAGGTCAATCTCCAGAGAGCCACTATGAGGTGTCTACAGCTCAGCTCGAAAAGGGAGATACTTTCGTGCTTTATACAGATGGAGTCATTGATTTAGAAGACAAAGACGGTGTAGAGATGGGTGAGCGTAAATTTTTAAAAATTCTTTGTGAGAGCTTATCCGCCGGATCGCATGTAAATAAGAAAATGAGCTTTATGGTTAACGAAATCAAAAAGCATCAAGGTCCTCAGACTAAAGTTGATGATGTAACCATGGATATGGCTCAATATAATCCTTAACCGTCTTAATTTAAAAAGAGATTTTCTCAAAATGAGAATTTCAAAAAAAAACGAGACCCAAATCAAATCTATTAAGTTTAAAGCCTTAGTCTCAATTTGAGTTGAGCATACAAAGGGAAAATAGCATAAAATATTTAAATATAAGATGTTAGTACTCCGAAATAAACAGTACGTATGATAAGGAGAGAGTGTGAAAGAACAAAGAGCAATTGGCCAACAAAAAAGGGAGTTTTTTTTAAACTCTGTTTTTAAGGGTCTAAAATTAACATTTTTTTCTTTTACAACCGGCCTTCTTCTTTCAGCTTGCACATTAAACAATCAAATTCATGGTAA
>JAGRAA010000554.1 GCA_020435185.1 Bdellovibrionales bacterium
GTGTCTATTCGTCCACGAAGAGCATCGGTACTAAAGGAGGAACCACTTCCTCTGGAAATAGCAATGTTGCTGGCTTTTAGCAAAGAACGAATTTGCTCTCTTTGTGTGTTGAACTCTTCGATGTTGCTCGAAGAGCTTTGATAATACCCTAAGGGTATAAGTATCAACACTAAGAGCAGGCCGACGAGTAATGATACTTTTAAAGCTTTTTGAGTACTCGTAGGTAAAACTTCATATTTTTCTCTTAGACTATTGTAGCTTTGGCTTTCTTGAATATTTTGCCAGACTTCATTCAGTTGCTCTTTAAGGTTTTGCAACTGATCATTGAGAGCGCTCATAATCCTCCCTCCGTTCTCTTGACCTTGAGTTGAAAGGCAAAAGGTTTATGGGTAGTCGTGGGAGCAATTTGAGTAGACTTTTTGATCACTTTTTTATTGATAGATAAAGATTTAAGCGAGTTTTCAAAGTTTGTCAGGCTAAAGCTTTTATTCGCTATTCCTTCTATGGTGAGAGTTTCATCGACAAGATCAAAGAGCTTAATGTTGATTCCTGACGACTTTCCTGTGGGAGTAATATTTGCTAACTGACCAAGGATGTCCATCGCAGAGTTGACTTTATCTACATTGGCTTGAAGCTCATTGAGCTTTTCTAATTTTTTTTGATCGTTAATATATTTTTTAATTTTACTTTGAAATCCACGAGCACCCTTAATGTTAGCAACAGATTTAGCCTGATTTTTTAACGTATCCTGTGCCTCATCAATCATTTGAGTAGAGAGATTATCTCGAATGATCCCACCGATAGTCAAAGTCACTATCACAAGCATGAGATAGGCGAGAGATTTTCCCCATTTTTCTTTGAAGTACTTGAATTGAGAATTCTGTCTCGCGTATTCGCCTTTGAGAAAATTAGTAGCTGGATTTCTGGGTTTTTTAAGGCCCTCTATAGCTAAACCAAGAGCTACAGCTCCGCTTTGAGCATCAAAGTGATCCGTAGAGAGTTGAATGGATTTCGGATTAAAAGACAAGGGTCCAGTGGCTACTTCTAGTTTTTGGGTCAAATAAGGATTAAAGTTTTTAATGCTGCTTACTTTTCCGGTGGTATAAATTTTTCCGATTTCAACTTGGTGTTGGCTTTTCAATTCTAAAAAGATCAATAAAAGTTCGTGTGCGAATTTGTCGATCTCATTTTTTAATAAATCAGAATAGGAGATTTGTTCTTCAGTGGCTTCTTCGTTTTGAATCAAAAGAAAGGAATTTTTTTGTAAGTTGGTATAGGCTTCAGGGAGAGTGATTTTATATTTTAATGTAATAGCTTGGATGAGTTTTTCTCCCCCCCAATGAAAACTCCTCACATCGGTAAGGATTTTATCTCGGTAAACTAAAGCCGACGTATACTTGTGTCCAATATTTAAAATGACTTCCATTGGTTTAGGGGTAGTCGGAATGTTTTTAACGTCGGGAGGAAGCGCTTGCCAATCTTCAAGCAGATTGGTGAGCGCAAGGGTTTGAGAACTCAGAATATGTGGTTCGATTTTACAATTTTGCAGTTCTTCTAAAAT
This sequence comes from Bdellovibrionales bacterium, assembly GCA_020435185.1. Taxonomy (GTDB): domain Bacteria; phylum Bdellovibrionota; class Bdellovibrionia; order Bdellovibrionales; family UBA1609; genus JAGRAA01. Next base: position 1,562 of record JAGRAA010000554.1, read on the forward strand.
AGACTCCACAACAGATAAGGGGCAGGCAGAAGCAAAAACCTCAGCGCCTTCTTGCGTATATTTGAGTACTTTTGCATCGAAGACGGCATTATCTATAGAAAAGGGGATATTATCTTCCAATTCAATCGCCAAACTTTTTAAGATGCTATGTCGTTCTTTAAATGGAAAACTTAATTTTCTATGGGCAACTTGAAAAGGGTTGGCTCCGACTATATAGTGAACACCGTCAAGATCTTGAGTTTCTTCATAATTTCGCAAAAAATCAAGAATTTCAATTTGCCGATCTTTATTCGGATCTTGGCTGAGCTTGTGCTCCTCATAGTGAGTGACTTCACCACCAGAAGAATTGGGATGGATTTCAACAATTTTGATTTTGTAAGAACCTATATCTATTCCAATGATCTTCATAATGGCCTTTATTTAATACTCATCCTTAAGTCTAGGTTATCTTCTATTATAGTGTAGTTTTTC
>JAGRAA010000555.1 GCA_020435185.1 Bdellovibrionales bacterium
GCTAATTATAGTTAATAATAAAACGATTTTACCGAATTATCAAATCATTCGATAATCTGCTGTGAGGAAAATTACTTCCTTAGTGAGTGTAGGAGAAAAAAGATATGAAAAAGTATTTGCTAGCAGCCTTGTTGTTTGTCTTTGGACTTGGGGTTCATGCTCAAGATATGGAAGGTTCTGAAGAGGGAGGCGAAGCCGTACATCAGGAAGTTAAAAAAGCAGAGCCTGCAAAAAAAGATCATATGAAGCAAAAGAAAAAAAATAAAACTGCTAAAAAGAAAATGAAGAAAGCACATAAAAAAGGTAAAAAGAGCTCTTGATATATCGAGAGGAAAAAAACACTAACTAAATAATCTTTTAAAGATTAAATGAGGAATAAAATGAAAATTTTATTAAAACTAATTGCCGTGTTAGCAACAGTGTCTTACATGCACTTAGCTTGGGCTGATGATTCTGAAACTGTGTCTCCTGATGAGATCACTACTGAAGATGTTTCTGACGATTCATCAGTTTACTACCCACCTCCAACAGAAAGTACTGAAGGAGATTCAGACTCTGTTGAAGAGTGAAAATATAAAAAACATATAAAAAAAGGGCGTTTAAAAGCGCCCTTTTTTTTGGTCGTTATTTGTCGTGAAGGTCTATTGAGCTTAGTCGAATAAAATCCACTGGGCTGATGATACCTACGAGCTTCTTTTTTTCGGTCACTAATATTCTTGGGTCTCTTGTCTTTTCAATTTTAGACAGGGCTTCGGCCACGGAGTCGCAAGAGTCTACAACGGCTTTGGGTTGGCTGGCGTAAGTCATAATATCAAAGGCTTCAGCAGATTCAATATCCTCTAAATTTTGTTTCGAAATGGTACCAATGAGTTCATTCTTTTGGTTTACAATGGGGTAGGTCGAATGGTTCTGGGGGAGCAAATGAGACTTAATATGCTCAAGACTCATATCCTGAGTAATGAGGTCTAGCTCAGTCGTCATTATGTCTTTTACAGGAGTAATAGACATAAGATTGACGGAAAGATCCGTTCTAAAGTTAAGACCTTTACGTTTGAGTTTTAAAGAATAAATTGACTCTTTTGAAAGAGCCCAAGAGACCTGGTCAGCCGCCACACAAACAAACATTAATGGCAGTATAATAGAGTAGTCTAAAGTCATTTCAAAAAGTATAACGATAGCAGTAAAGGTGGCTCTTCCTGTGGCAGAAAAGAGGGCTGCCATTCCCACGAGTGCGTAGGCTCCATAGGAGGAAGTACTATAGGGAAACAATTCATGAACAATATATCCAAAGCTTCCTCCCAGCATCGCTCCAATAAACAGTGATGGAGCAAAGACTCCTCCGCTTCCTCCTCCTGCCAAGGTCAGGCTCATGGCTAGAATTTTTAAAACCACCAATGAAGCCATCACCACGAATTCACTATTTCCTTGTAGCACATCACCTATGGCTTCATAGCCCACGCCAAAGACTTGTGGAAATTGAAGCCCTATGAATGCTACACATACACCCGCTAGTAGGGGTTTGATCCAGAAGGGAGCCTTCCAATCATTGAAGACATCTTCTATACCGTATAGGGTTTTAATGACAATAACTCCTACTATTCCTGCTAGAATCCCTAATGCTAAATAAAAAGCTAATTCATAAGGGGTCTTTAAAAAATATTCAGGAACAAAGAAAGCGGGTTCATTGCCTAAAAAGTATCTCGAAATGACTGTGGCAAACACGCTGGAGATAACCAAAGGGACAAAGCTCTTTGTTTTCAATTCTAAGACAATAATTTCGATCGAAAAAATAACTCCGGCAATAGGAGTATTAAAGGTTGCAGCGATGGCGCCTGCGGCTCCGCAGCCCACAAGTGTTTTCATCGCTTTTGGCTTGAGGTTTAAAAATTGACCGATAGAAGACCCAAAGGCCGATCCTATTTGGACGATAGGCCCTTCTCTTCCTACAGAACCTCCACTGGCAATGGTGATTCCTGAAGCGAGAGCCTTAACCGCGACGATCCGCTTTCTAATTCTCCCTGATCGTGTCCACACAGCTTCGATCACTTCAGGAACTCCATGGCCCGTAGCTTCTCTAGCTAGATAGCGTGTAATGATGGTGGTGAGAAGTAAGCCTAGGGGTAAAATTATGATGATCCAATATCCTCGAACATGATGGACGGGAGAGATTAAATGGTAGTCGAATTGATCGTGGAGCAGAATGTTTTGCAAAAAACCAATGAGAGCCCTGAATCCAATGGCCGCAAATCCAGCTCCTATGCCTACAATGGCTGCAATAAAGTTCAGCTGAATAAGCTCTCTGCTAGTCAGGTTTTGCAGATAGGATTTGTTTATTTTTTTCCACGAGTTTGGGAATTCTTGAAAAGCGGTTTTTGTTAACTTAGGTAGGTCCAGCAAATCAATGGGTTTCATAGGCGCAAAGTGCTCCTCGTTGGTTTATTAAGTATATGTTAAGGTCAGAGGTGATTTATACGCCCATTAACGAGTCACGTCAATGCTCATCCGGAATTGACAAAAATTGATTGTCCTTGAAAAAAGTTATAGTGCTTGTTCTAGATTGGATGATGAAAAAGCTGGAGATCCTTCAAAACGGTCTTGTTTTTATTCGGCTTTTTATAAGGGTGAAATTGGGCTTATTAACAAAATGGTTTGCATTAGGAGTGGGAATATTTGCTCTCTTAGCGTCCCCCAAAGGGGTAGCGAGTGAGTCTATAGATGTTGCTGTGGCCTCTAACTTTATGAATCCGGCCCGCGAGATTGTTGAAGCTTTTGAAAAGAAATTTGAAAAGAAATATTACTCGATAAATTTGTCATTTGGGTCTTCAGGAAAGCTTTTTTCACAAATTAAAAATGGAGCACCTTATCAGGTGTTTTTATCTGCAGATCAAGATAAGCCTAAGAAATTAGAAGAATCGGGTCTAAGTGTGAGAGGGTTTCGGTTTACCTATGCTTTTGGAACATTGATTTTATGGTCGGCCAAAGAGGGGTTCGTTGACTCAGAGGGGGAGATTTTAAGAGTTGGAGATTTTCGGAAAATAGCCATAGCTAATTCTCAGCTGGCACCTTATGGGAGAGCGGCTCTTGAAGTTATTCGGCGACTCAATATTGAGGATAAGCTTCAGCCAAAACTCGTTCAAGGAGAGAATATATCTCAGGCCTTTCAATTTGTGTCCTCAAAAAATGCTGAGCTAGGATT
>JAGRAA010000556.1 GCA_020435185.1 Bdellovibrionales bacterium
CTTTTCTACACCATATAATGAATATTAATAGGACCTTTCTGAAAGTTCTGTTAGAGGAGATTGGTATGAAAGCACAAGAAACAAGACTCAGAGGTAAAAACTGATGTTGTGCTCAAATGCTAAAGTAAATACATCCTGTATTTTTTCTGACGAGTTGGCTCGCATCCCGCTCGCCCCTGTGACCTTTGGTCCCAGGACCACTCGTCCAGATCTCATGAAAAGAAAAAAAGCTGCAACCTCTGTAAATAAGAGTTCGTTAAAATGGTTAGTAACAAACAGCCATTCTAACAACTATGGAGGTGCAGCTATGGCAAAGTATAACATCGGTGTGGATTATCACAAAAAGTTTTCTTATATGGTGGTGAAAGATTATTCTGGGAAGGTTTTGAGACATGGTCAGATTCAAAACACATTTGACCATGTAAATAATTTTTTAAAGCCTTTCAAAGAAGACTCTTCAGCCGTACTTGAGTCCTGTCGAAATTGGTGTGTTATGCATGATTGGCTTGAGGATATTGTGGATGATGTTGTTTTGGCTAATCCCTTTAAGGTAAAAGCGATTGCTGAAGCTAAAATTAAGACTGACAAAATTGATGCTACCGTATTGGCCGACTTGTTACGGGCAGATCTTGTACCTCAGTGTTACATTGCTCCAAGAGATGTGCGTGACATGAGATCCCTCCTACGAGAGCGAATGTTTTTTGTCAGATTGAGAACAATGACAAAGAATAGAATTTCAACAATATTTGATCGTTACCCTGAGGAAGTAAGAAACTTCAAAATACAGACCGATCTTTTTGGCAAGAAGGGCCGACTTCAACTTGAGGAAATTAAACTCAGAGATGCAGACAGGGCTTTAATAGACCGAGAGCTAAATTTTATAGATTTAATCAATGTTTTTATAAAAGAAGTGGAAGAGGTTATCGCTGAGAACTTCAAGGAGAGCAAGAGCGCACAGCATTTAAAAAGTATTCCTGGCATAGGTCCATTTTTTGCGATGCTAATTGATGCTGAAGTCGGAGACATTAGTCGATTTAAAAATGAAAAGAAGTTTGCAGCCTATGTTGGGTTAGTTCCCTCAACTTATTCTTCAGGCGGAAAGACAGTCAATGGGCGCATTATTAAGAGCGGAAACAAGCTGCTGAGATGGGCTTTTGTGGAAGCGGTCAAACCGGCGATTACTCACAATGAAGAGCTTCGTTTCGAGTACGATCAACTTAGAAAAAGAATGAATTGGAACAAAGCAAAAGTAGCAATGGCTAGAAAATTATTAACCATTGCATTTAAATGTTTAAAAGAAAAACGAAACTTTAGAAAACTCAATAAACTTGAGTTGGAAAGAAAAATATTAATGAGGGCGTCGTGACGTCCTCTATCTTCAACTGCCCAGATAATTTCCTAGTGGAGGTTCTATAAGAACTTTGCACTCTCGAGGAGAATAGGGAGCTGGAGATCTAACAGCAAAGTGTGATCCAGTTAGAATGACTGGCACGGATTGGAGAATGGTCTATTTATTGGCCTAAGTCAGGATGACTTTTGATGGGACAGGTGCGTCGTCCCAATGTAAGTGGCGCTCAGAACAAAATTAAAAAACAGAGAGATGCAACTTTGGAGTTGTTTCTTTCATTGGAGAAA
>JAGRAA010000557.1 GCA_020435185.1 Bdellovibrionales bacterium
TCTCCTATTTCTTATTTTTCTACTTTTGCTATTGATGGAGTTCACGGTGGGATTATGATTACCGGAAGCCATAATCCTCCAGAATATAACGGTTTTAAAATCTCCATTGGAAAAACAACAATTCACGGAAAGAACATCTTGAAGATTAAAGATATCATTGATAGCAAAGATTTTCTTCAAGGCGATGGCACGTCGAAAGAATACGATATTTTCCCTGAGTATATAGAAAGATATAAATCTGAGTTTTCAGGTATTAAAAACATCCCCATAGTTTTAGATTGTGGAAATGGTGCTGCCGGTATTATTGCTCGTCGATTATATGAAGGAGTTGGATTAAGTCCTTCTATCCTTTTCGAAAAACCTGATGGCACTTTTCCTAATCATCACCCTGACCCGACAGTTGAAAAGAATTTAAAAGATTTAAAAGCCGCTGTGGCAGATACTCAATCTAAAGTTGGAATTGGCTTCGACGGTGATGCTGATCGAATCGGTGTCGTTGATGATAAAGGAACAATGATTTTTGGAGATGAACTTTTAATTTTATATAGCCGATTTGTTTTGTCTAAGAACAAAGGTCAAAAAATCATAGGCGATGTGAAGTGTTCTGATCGTTTATACCAAGATATCGAAAAGCATGGTGGTATTCCAGTAATGTGGAAGACCGGACATTCTTTAATTAAAGAGAAGATTAAAGAAGAAAATGCTCCTTTTGGTGGAGAAATGAGTGGGCATATTTTCTTTGCGGATAGAAATTATGGCTATGACGACGCCTTATATGCTGGATTAAGAATTGTAGAGATTCTTTCTGAAACCGGAAAAACTATTAGCGATATTTTAAATGATCTACCGAAGGCCTTTAATACCCCAGAATTAAGGATCGATACCACTGAAGAGAAAAAGCATCTGATTGTTGAGAAGTTAATTGAAAAATTCAAACAAGAAAGTGATGAATATAAAGTTAATTTTCAAGACGGAATAAGAGTAAGTTTCAAAGATGGTTGGGCATTAGCTCGGGCGTCAAACACACAACCCGTTTTAGTTCTAAGATTTGAATCTCAGACTCAGGACGGGTTAGATAGAATTAGAAAACAGTTTGAGTCTGTGGTTGAAAAGTATTTGTAGTAAAGTTGTTAACTTGCTTTTTTAAGTTTGTCCTCTTTGTAGGAGGCTATTTTTTCTTCGAAAAATCCTTCGGCTATGAATTTTTTAAGTAAGTTTAGATCTTTACTATTTACATGTAGGTATTCGACTTTTTTATCAACCAACTTTTCTTTTTGCTTTTTCATCAAATGCCTACTTTTTTTGATATACAAATAAAATTTATCATTCTTCTTAAAATGCAAAAAAGTATTAAAATCCACAGGTTTTTCCACGGCCACATTTTGAACTTTAACAGGAGTCATTCCTTTTTCTGTGATATTTTTTTCTTCATAAATCATATCGGTTTCAAAAAACGCAACACAGACCTCAATATGTTTATGATCTCTGAAAAAAGAAATGGTCGCCTCTTTATCAACGAAAGATAAAATATCTTCTACCGGCGGAAGAGTAAGCCTCTCACTAGTGTCTATATTCATTCTAGTGTTTTGAAACCCAATTTCTTGAATTAAACTAGATCTAAAATCTAAGAGAAAGTCATTTAACAACGGTCCTTCTTCTGGAGAGATCACAAGTAAATATCCATTAGCTACCTCTGATCGCACACCAACGCATTCTACATAGTATTTGTCATTTAATTGACTAGTAATAGATTGATTTTTAGCCACCGATTTGTTTAATGATTGATTTAAGGCTCTTTGCAGAGGTTTAAGGCCGGGGGGAATATCTACGTCTTTAAGCTGATTAATGTTTGTGACGTTTTTATTTTTTTCGAGGGTGGTTGGTTTTTTCTCTGATGAGGTTCTTTGAACATTGCGCTTTTCCCATGGGAATTTAGGCGCATTGGAAAGAGAATTCTTCATACCATCCATTTGATTTTTTTTCGCTACTTTTTCTTGATTGCGATTTCCTTGCTCACGATTATTTTCTATGTCATCGAGAAGCTCTTTTAATTCATTTTCATTTAAATTTTGTTCCTCTTGTCCGGCCAGATGGTTTTCTCTTCCTTTTTCATTTTCTAGCTGTGCACTAGGAAGATCGTTTTCTTTACTTTTT
>JAGRAA010000558.1 GCA_020435185.1 Bdellovibrionales bacterium
TAATTGAAACTCCGATGAATAAAAAAATTATTTTAGGTTCTGGTGGAAGTAAACGAATCCGCTCAAGCCTTGTTCAAGTCATTAGTAACCTTATCGACTTCAAGATGGACTTAAGCACAGCTGTGCACTCACCAAGAATAAATTGGGACGGACACGCTCTTCATATTGAAAAAGGGTTTCGTCCAGAAGAAATTTTAAAACTCAATAAAAAGGTAAATACAAACCAATGGGAAGGGTTAGATTTTTTCTTTGGTGGAGTTCACTGCATTGACACTCATCTCAAAAAAGCTGTTGGAGATACTCGCCGAGGAGGATGTGGATTGGTTTTAAAATATTAAATCCTTGCTTTATTATCGTGTATTCTTTGTAACACATCCAATTCAACATCAGAAAACCCTACTTGCTTTCTTAGTTGGATATTTATTTTTACACTTCTTTTTGGAATCTGAGAAAAAATTTTATTCATTCTTTTATTAAAATCCTCATGAACATCCAGATTGTTTAACTGGCATATCTCTTTATACCATCTGCTACCAAAACTCACATGCTCTTCTTCCTCACGAGCGATAGTTTGAATAATTTTTTTAGGGCCAAGATTTGTTAACCCGGAGAGTTTCGTGAGAAGAATATGACTTGCATCCAAGCCAGAACCTTCCAAGTACCGATGCACAATTAAAATTCTATCCAGCAGTGTATCCTGCTCAGAAACTGAACTCCATAATTGGAGATGAACCGGCCAACGTCCCCACCTAAACCCTAATTTAGAAATCTCATCCACACAAAGCTCAAGATGCCTTCTCTCATCGAGAATAACACTGACCAGCTGTTCTTTAAAATTTATAGGAGCCTCAGGAAATTCTACTAGGGTTCTAAATGCCAATTCCATGGCTTGAAGCTCGATATTTGCAACATCATGCAAAAGTTTAGCCTGCCCCTCTGGCTCAGATAAACCCAGTTTCTTTATCCCTACTGAACACCTCTCAAAGATCGCTAAATCTCTAGCTGGAAGTGGTGGAATTTCATACGAATACCCTAGCAAAGCTTGATGACACGCCTCTTCAATCACGTCAGCTTTTTTATAAACCTCCGGAATTAACAAGGGGTTCATCATTTGATCTCATGGAATGGGTTTATTTTTTTCATAAATATTGCGTATCCAACCATGTAAGCCTTACAGCGGCAACGGAAAATTCCTAATTGTGTGGAATACTCCATAAAATTGCGATAATGGTAGCAAAGGACGGATGCATAAAGGGGGGACATTATGCAGACATCAGCTTTATCTATAGATTTAGCTCAGAACGTAGATATTCCAAATCATTTTTATAGTAATCCAGTAACTGCCTCAGCGCTGCTTGATGCTGTAGCTCTCTTTGAAATGGAGGGATCTAAATGGATGCTAGGATTACCCTTTGATCACTGGGATGATCAACTTCATGAACATTGTTTTGATGAAGTAAGACATACAAAAATCGTAAAAGATCTGGCTCTTCATTTGCGTAGCCAAATGAACGACGAACAAATTGTACAAGAGTGCAAATTAAATATAGCCTTTTATAGAAGCATTGAACGTTATATATCGAGACTGTCGCGAAAAATATTTAAATTATCTCTTTCTTTAGGAATAGGAAATATTGAATTTTCACAAACAGCATACTCTTTTTTGGGTTTCGCCATAGAACGTAGAATAATGAAAATATACCCTCATTTTTCTAAATTGTCGCCGGATTCGATGGTGAGAAAACAATCGAAGCAAATCATCCACGATGAGCGTAAACATTTAGGTTTTGTAGGTGAAAAACTTGAAAACGGATTTTCTTTTACTGACACCACTCAAAAAGAAATCATAAAAATAGAAGAAGCTGTTGCAAACGAGTGGATCCAGGAGATGGTTAATGCCTACACCTCCGTCTGCTAATGTCGCTTTGCTCTTTCCTGGCTTAGATGCTCTTTTTAACACTAATAACCTGAAACAATGGTTAGGGTATACGTTTATTAAAAAGAAACTCGACTTTGCCTCTCAATGCTTATCTCACCTTTCTGGAAAAAAAGAAGACCTCTTTCAGTTCGTGACCGATCATCGAAGAATCCACATCGTAGACTTCGACCGGACTCTCATTGTGTTAACTACACTTCAGGTGGCCATAGCTGAACGAATACAAATGGATCACCACTGGGATATCGCTCAAGGCTGTAGCCATGGCGATCTAGCGAGAAACGTCATCTGCGGAGTAACTAGCTTTGAAGATGCCATCGATATTTTATGGTCATTTTCACAGCTCAGACACATCTGCCCAGAAGGGTATACTGCCAATGTAAGAACATCCAAAGGAACGCCTTTGACACAAGAACAGTTATCTTGGCTCAATAATGAAGGAGCGCCAATTAGCCAGTGGTCTGACAGACACGCCACCATTGCGGGAAATAAAAGCTTTATAGAAGCTATAAGAGAAAAATCTAAACTTTATGATTTAAAAATAAAGCCCGTTCTTCCGTACCCTGTTCATTCTTCAGCCATGGAGCCTATGCAAAAAGAAATGGCTTTGTTAGCTCTCAAATGGCGGGTATCAACACCGAAAAAACCTATATTTTCTAGTATCTTTCTTAAGTACCTAGAGAGTACAGAGGAGCTCTTTATAGAAGGCCTGGCGAATTCAGTTATGCCTATACGTTGGATGGAAACCCTATCTCATCTACACAATCATCAACGTGTTGATCGGTTTATAAATATTGGTCCTGCTAACACGCTCACGGGATGGCTATTAGACAGCCCAGAATATAGAAATGTAAAGGTATTAGAATCATGGGACTTGGTCAGTTAGTATTTTTTATTTTACTACTCACACTTCATCTATTCCGTCATTTTGGAGGCCACAAGTGGATAAATTCATTTATGATCTCTCTTGGTCAGAAAAAAAATATTGATCTAAGAATAGATTCTCCCTATCCAAGTATAACTCAGCTCAATTACGAACAAGAATGGAAGCTAAAGAGTCAATGGATCGATCTGGCTATCATGGGACTTTGCTTTTTGCTTTATAACAAGAGCTCTACTCTTATCTATATTGAAATCCAAAAGTATGGAATACCCTATCTGTTATTGAGCTTTTTTATACTTTTATTTCTCCAAGATACCTATTTTTACTTTACTCATAGAATGCTGCATATTCCATTTTTGTATAAAAAAATTCATCAGGTTCATCATAAATCAAAAGCTCCATCAACCAACGCGGCTTTTTCTCATCACCCCGCCGAAAAGTTTATAGAACTGCTCTTTTACCCTTTAATAATTTTAATTATTCCTCTTCATCCCGGTGCGCTCATTACGTTCTTAACCTATAGTACAATCACAAATTTCATAGGCCATAGTGGTTTTGAAATCAGAAAAATTCCCAGTATCGGGAAGCATCACAACAAGTATATGGCTACGACGGTATTTCATGAAATGCACCATCGCTATCCCAATAAAAATTTTGGCCTTTATCTTACCTTCTGGGACAGGCTTCTCTCGTCTACTGATAAAAAATATGAAGGACGTCTAAGTAACAATCTTTAAAAGGTAACAGTTCCCTATTC
>JAGRAA010000559.1 GCA_020435185.1 Bdellovibrionales bacterium
AAAAAATAATTATTATTTTTAAAAAAGAATTCTTTTCTTTTTTCAAAGATCCTTTGTTATATGTCGCTATTTCATTTTACGGATTTTTTTTGAGCTATTCCTTTGTTAGAAGTCTTCTTGGGTTTGAACAAAAATCTTTAGGTCAAATGGACATTCAAAAAGGAGCTTTTTTTCACGAGGTTGTTCTGAGTCAAATTACAATGACTCATTTATTGCTGCTGTTTATGATTCCTTTCTTAGCAGTCAGGTTATTTTCCCAAGACAGATTAAATGGTGCGATAGTGGTTTATTTTATTTCTCCTACTCCTATTTATCAGCTGGTTTTGGCAAAGACTATGACGGCTATTGTATTTGTATTCTTGTTTTTACTCTTTTCAATGATTTATCCACTATTGTGTGTTTTTTTGGTTAAAGTAAATCTTTCTTTACTTTTTATTAGCTATACAGGGTTGTTTTTTGTCGTATCAATTTATGCTTGCATGAGTTTATTGATGGCCATATTAATCGAATCCACTCTATATGCTGGGTTTATGAGTTTATTAATTATTATAGTTAGTCTATTGTATGGAGATATAGTGTCTACTCTTGAGCCTGGATTTATAAGAGATGTTTTCAGTCAATTTTCTTTATCTATGCATTTTCAATCTATGGTACATGGTGCGATTTACTTGAGTTCCTTAACTTATTTTATTTCTGGAATTTTATTTTTATTTTTACTCAACATAATTTTTGCCAATATCTCTCTGTGGAAAAGTCGATGAATAAAAAGTCAAAATTCTCTTTATTTTTTTCATTTTTATTCTCTCTTTTGGTTTTTAGTGGTCGGTTCTTTTTTGAAATATGGATTAATTTGTTTACGGTTTTGTTAGTTCTGTCTGTATTTTCATTGTGTTTGACGCTTTACTTTGAGAGAGCTGCAATAAGATCTCTACTGTCTTTTAGAAGATCCAAGCAAAATTGGAGCAGTTTCAGTCTGTTAATGTTTACCTTGGTCTTTTATGTGTGTTTGAATCTTCTATCTTTTAAATATGATAAAATTTTTGATTTGACGATCAATGGCCAATATAGTCTATCGCCGCAAATGTTAAACCTCCTATCTAAAAACGCCGATGAAATAAAATTTAAAGTATTTTATAAAGAACGAAAGCCCACAAGAGTTCTTAAAGAGGTCGAAGAGTTTTTTAACTTAGTAAAAATTAATTTTCCTCAAGTGACGGTTTCTTTTTTAAATATTTTTGATAAGCCGGATGAGTTTCAAAAACTAATGACAAATCAGTCTGTGAATGCAAATCAGGAAATTTTTTGTTTTGTCAGCCAAAAGCAGAATGACGAATTCATTGAAGATCCTTGTGGCGAGAGCGAAGTTATTTCTGGACTTCATAAAGTAATGAAGAGTCCAGAAAAAAAGATAGGTCTGATTACTGGACATGGAGAGGTCGATCTTTTAATTCAAGACGGAACTCTTTTGAGAAAATTACTCGAGGGTGAGAACGCAAAGTTTGTTCCGATTAATTTGTTTAAAGAAAATGATCTCAATCAATATAAGCTTTTATTTTTAATAGGGCCTAAAGCGCCCTTAGATAGAATAGAGTTGCAGAGACTTGAAGACTATAGTCAAAAAGGGGGTAGTCTTTGGATGGCTCTTGATCCAGGTTTTGATTTATCGCTGGATTCTTTTTTAAAAACTTATGACGTTGAGTTTTTAAATAACTATGTGCTCGATGAAACCTCTCAGTTTGGTCAATCAGTACTATTAACTGATAGGTATGATAATTTTTTGAAAGATCGGTTAAAGGCCATTCCCGCTTTATTGATTTTAGCCTCCGAGCTAAA
>JAGRAA010000560.1 GCA_020435185.1 Bdellovibrionales bacterium
CAATCGAACATAAGCGATCTGTGTTTTTCTAATGGCATCTGAAAGCATAAAAATAGATGTAAAATAGGTAAATAAAGTGGCAGAAGACATTTTTCCGTCAAGAGTTTGATATCCGACATAAATCAAAAGAAACGTCAAAGCTAGGGAGGCGATGATTTCAGAAATCGGGCTAGAAAATTCTTCTCTAGATATGATTTTTGAACGCTGTTCTAAGAAGTGTTCGGATTCTACTTCAAAGCGTTTATTCATTTCTTTTTGTAAGTTAAAAGATTGAATCACTCGAATGCCGTCTAAAGTTTCTTTTATGGTCTTAGTTAGAGTTTCCAGAGCTTCAAAACTTCTATGAGAATACTTATGTACACTTCGACCTAGGTTTTTCAAAATGGCCGTTACTAGAGGCATAGTGACCATTAAACTAAGGGTTAGGGCCCAATCCAAATAAATCATATAACAGAATACAAAAAAAGCAGTGATGGGCTCTCGGATCATGTCGGCCACTTTTTGTAATCCGTTTTGAATTTCATTGATGTCATTCATGATTCTAGAAATTAAGCCACCAGCACCACTGTCTTGCTCTTGAAAAAAACTAAGGTCTAGACTGAGGTATTTCTTTAATAATTGTTTTCTTAAATTCAGTGCAATCTCTTCGGCGGTAAACTTTGTTTTGTAAGTGTGGAAATACCTGAAAATATTGTGAACAATAAAGTTTAGGCCAATAAGGATCGGAAACACTATAATGGCTTGAGAGTCTTTTTGCTCCCAGCCTTTCTCTGCAAGCATATTTAAAGAGGGTAAAATTAAGGATTTTAATCCACTGTAGATGGTTCCAAAAATAAAGACATAAACAACAATACGCCCTCGGTAGGGCTTTAGCTCTTCTTTTATATAACGAGAAATGGCTTTCATAATGGTTTTTCCTGAGAGTTCTTTTTCTTTTTCTTTTTCTTATTTTGTGTGGGAAAATCAAATTGAATCTGATGGGTGTTTTCAAGGTATTCTTTAAGATATTTTCCAGTGAGGCTTTTTTTACTTTGAATAATATCGGCAGGGCTTCCTTGAGCAATAATTTGCCCGCCTTTACTTCCAGCTTCAGGTCCGATGTCTATGATGTAGTCGGACTGAGCAATAACCTCTAGATTATGTTCTACCAATAGTACACTGCCACCAGAATCCACTAATCTGTTTAAGGTTTTCAAAAGCAAATCAACTTCTTGAAAGTGTAATCCTGTAGTGGGTTCGTCTAAAATAAATAAAGTATTCTTGTGGTTAGAAGAGTTAAATTCTCGAGCGATTTTTAAACGTTGAGATTCTCCTCCACTGAGCGAACGAGAGCTTTGCCCTAAACGAATATAATCCATACCGACTTCTTTAAGTAGACTCAAAGGTCTTCTAATGTTGGGGTAAGAGATAAAAAAGTCCATGGCCTCGGCCACAGTAAGATTAAGTATATCGGCAATATTTTTTCTTTTATAACGAACATCCAACACTTCGGGTCTAAATTTTTTCCCGTCGCAGGTGTCACAAGGAATCTCTATGTCATCCATAAACATCATATCGATGACTTCATAACCGAGTCCTTTACAAGTCGGACAACGGCCACCGTCTACATTAAGGCTAAAGGTACCTGCAGTAAAACCCATGGCTTTAGCTTCGGGTTGACTAGCAAAAATATTTCGAATGGCATCGTAGACTTTTAAATAAGTCACAGGGTTACTACGCTCGGTTTTGCCTACAGGAGTTTGATCAATATAAAGTAAATTCTTTACATGCTGAACACCTGTAAGAGATTTAAATTCATGACCTTGTATAAAATCTTTTCTGAGTTCTCTAGCCAAGGCGGGGTAAAGTGTCCCACTCACAAGGGTGGACTTTCCAGAGCCACTGACGCCGGTGATAGTAACAATTCGGTTGAGAGGGATTTTGGCATCTATTTTTTTTAGATTATTCCCCGTACATCCCATAATATCCAAAGTGTATTTATAGGTAGAGATGTCTACAGGTCGTTTAGGAGTCTCTAAAAAAACCATTTTTTTAGGCTTCAGATACTTTGCGGTGAGCGTGTCTGCTGAGCTGAAAAAGTCTTCACTGGTCCCGGCGTAAATGACCTCTCCGCCAAGATGTCCTGAGCCAGGTCCTATTTCTATGATATGAGTGCTATTTTCTATAACATCGCGATCATGTTCCACAACAACTAAAGTGTTTCCTAGGTTTCTTAATTCTTTAAGCACTGAAATCAGTCTATCATTGTCTCTAGGATGTAATCCGACAGTGGGCTCATCAAGTACATAAAGAGTTTGAGAGAGTCCCATTCCTAGTTGATTAGCCAGGTTTAAACGTTGAAACTCTCCGCCAGAAAGAGTTTTAGAAGGTCTATCTAAAGTTAAATAATCTACACCAACGGCTCGTAAAAACGATAAGCGAGACTTTATTTGTGTATAAATCTCATGAGCAATTTCAAGCTCATGATCTGTTAAGTGTAAATCATCAAAAAAACCAATGAGATGATCTATGGTCATAGCGCCAAGGTGGACTATGGATTTTTCGTTTATAAGAACCTGTTCAGCTTCAGGTTTTAAACG
>JAGRAA010000561.1 GCA_020435185.1 Bdellovibrionales bacterium
CGATAATGCTCATCTCTAAAAATAGATTCTAAACAGTGACGAGCAATATCTGGTGTTCCTAAAAAAACCAAACGAACTACACTCATGGAATACCCTCGCAACTTTATTCTTGTTCTGGCTCTTCAGGTTCTGGATACCCCTGACTTTTAATTTTATTTTTTATTCGATTGGATTTAATCGTACTCAGTCGATCAATGAAAAGCTTACCATCAAGATGATCTATTTCATGCTGAATACAAATAGACAATAGACCATCGGTTTCTAGCTCTATTGCTTTTCCCTCTCTATTTAAAGCCTTTAACTTTATCCATTCATAGCGTTTAACGGTCTCAAAAAATGTCGGCACACTTAAACAGCCTTCGTCGTAAGTCGTTGAGCCCTCTTTTTCAATAATTTCTGGATTAATTAAAATCAGTGGCTGCTCTACTTTTTCTTCTAGTTCAGTAAAAGGACTAGACTCATATCTCGCATTTTCACTGTCTGCGTCTCTCGGCCGGGTATCTAACACAATCAATCGGTCTAATCTGTTGACCTGGGGTGCCGCCAGCCCAATTCCTCTAAATTCATACATAGTTTCAAGCATATCATCTGCAAATGCCTGTAATTCTTGGGTAACTTCCTTTACGGGCTGGGACTTCTTGCGAAGTCTTGGATCGGGAAACTTTAATACTTCTAATAATCCCACAAATTCTCCTTTAAGGGCTACGACGAGGTAACAAAGAAAAAACTAATATTCTGAGTACTAGTACACTGTAATACCTACTTTTTCAACCTAATGAGAAGCATAAAAGCAAGCCCTCCCATAACAAAATTAGGGATCCAGACGGCCAAAAGGGGAGGAATTGCGCCATGTTTACCTAGAGTCATCATAGAGCTGTAAAAAGCCCAATACATAAAGGCCAACCCTAAAGATTTTCCGGCATTTATCATAGTCCCACCAGAACGTTGATGAGTGACACTAAAGGGGATGCCCATCAACGACATCACAAATGCTGCAAAAGCAAAACTAAACTTACCTTGATAGTCTACTTCATAGTTAAGAGTATCTAGGCCGGCTTCCTTATTTTTATCTATAAATTTATCCAACTCTCTTAAACTTAACACATCCGAAGAATGGGCGGGCGTTTGAATATCCGCAATGTCTTCATCCATTGTAATCGATTTTTCTGAAAAAGACTTGGTCAAAGGAAAACTAGAATCTTTGGTGAACAATGTAATTTGCCCCTGCTTCAATCTCCAGTTTTCATTATTCATCAGAACTTCTTTTGCGGTAATTAACTGAACCAAATCCCATGAGGTATTGAAATAATATAAAGTTAATCCTTGGGCTTTTTTTTCCGCAGCATTTAAAGTCTTTATATTGAATAAAATATTGTCGGATCGATACCAAATTTTATTTGTCTTCACCATAGAATACAAATTAGGCTTCTTCGCAATCTCAAAAAAATAAATATAATTTTTCTTCTTATTAAATTGAGGAATAATTCTGTCATTCACCCAAAACATGACACTCGAGAGAATGGCTATTGTCGTCAGTATCGGTGCGCTGACTCTCGCCAAACTATAACTAAGGCTAAACATCGCCACGAGCTCATTACTTTTATTAAGAGTCGATAAAGTAAACACGGTAGCCAATAAGCTCGCCATCGGAAACATTTGGTAAATGATAGTCGGCAGCTGAAATGCATAATATTTTAACACAATCAAAGTGGACACATCTTTTTGTAAAAAATTAGACATAAAATCCACGGCCAAAAAAATACTCACGAAGACAACTAGGCCTAAAACGAAAAACAATAAGAAAATTTTTATGACGTATTTATCCAATATTTGAAGCACGAAGTTAATGTAAGAGATATTCATGTTGACGAAAAGAAATAAAAAGTCTTAACTATCTATATGTCGTTGCGCGTCTTACTGGCTGATGAAAGCAGTACTATAAAAAAAGTATTTCAAATCGCTCTCCAAGACTTTGCTGTGGATGTTAAAGCAGTGAGTTCTGGTGAGGATGTTGTCCCTGTGGCCGAAGAATTTAAGCCCGACATTATTTTTGCGGATATTTTACTGCAGAAGCACTCTGGATACGATGTCAGCCAAGAAATTAAAAAAAATGCAAACTTAAGCCATACTCCCATAGTTCTGATGTGGAGCGGTTTTATGGAGCTCGATGACAGCAGGGTCGCCGAATCAGGAGCTGACGGAAAAATAGAAAAGCCCTTTGAAGTGGATCAGCTCAGAGAAATTGTGCAAAGACATGTTCCAAAAACCCAATCTCAAATTATTTCTAAATATTTAAGCTTTCCTGAAATGCCTGAATTTGCTCAAGAGGAAGCTCAAAAAGCAAAAAACGCCAAGCCAGCAGGATCTCCCGCAAACGATATTATCGCCATGCCAGGCTCCACTTCTGACGAGGAGATTGTCGATTTATCCTCTGATGTAAATGAATCTGCTAGCGATTGGGACATGGACAGCTTTACTCCCATAGAAGAATTTGAAGGTGATGAGA
>JAGRAA010000562.1 GCA_020435185.1 Bdellovibrionales bacterium
ATAAATCTTTAACTCTCACTTGAGAATACGGAAGACGAAGCCTCTTTAAAAGATGAGTTCTTACAAG
Organism: Bdellovibrionales bacterium; assembly: GCA_020435185.1. Taxonomy (GTDB): domain Bacteria; phylum Bdellovibrionota; class Bdellovibrionia; order Bdellovibrionales; family UBA1609; genus JAGRAA01. Next base: position 68 of record JAGRAA010000562.1, read on the forward strand.
AGAAGTTCTATTCAACAACGTGCCATCAAACTCACTATAAGACTTCTCTATTGTTCCCCCAGTGGTCAAAATACTAATTGGTGTAGTCTGCATAGAAAAACTTAAACTCCAATAGGGTGCCAAATAGTCTTATACTCAACAAATTGAGCAATGGGCTGCAGACTCAGTTCTGAGGTTAAAAACACAACTCTCTTCATATTTTGCGAAGCCTGTTTACGCAACTGCGCTATATCATCGGTTTCGGGAGGAACTCCTAAACTCTGAACTTCCATATGACTAGCCATATGAGGCAACAATTCATCGCTAAATCCCGTTAATAAATTCACCACTCCTCCAGGAAGATCTGAATTTTGAAACATTTCTCCCAAAGGAGCCAACAAAGCCGACAAGGCCTGGCTCAGTAATCCGACGACAGAATTTCCAGAAACAATAACAGGACATAGGGCTTTAAAAAAATCTGATAAATCGTTACGCGAAAAACACAGAGCCACTACGCCTACGGGCTCTACCGTTGTAAAATTATAATGAGGCGAAGACACTGGATTTTCACTTCCTAATACCTGCTGGAATTTATCTGCAAATCCGGCATAATAAATCAAAGCCTCTAAGCTTTTATCGACCTCATGCTTAGCGTAAACCTTATCATTTCGAATGGTCTCACAGATCACTCCCTCAAATTCACTTCTCCGAGAACTCAACATCTCAGCCATTCGATAGAGAATCTGTCCCCTATTATAACTCGTTTTCGCAGCCCATCCACTTTGCACTGCGCGCGCGGACTCTACTGCGTTTCTAAAATCTTTTCTCGATGCCTGACAAACATTAGCAAACTTTTTTTGAGACTGAATATTTAATACTTCAAAACTTCTTCCGCTCTCAGACCTAGGGAACTCTCCATTAATAAATAATTTTATTGTCTTTGGAATGGCGACCATTAGTCTTCTCCTCGTATAATTTTTCTATATGGGAACAACCCTTGTTTTCCGCCTTCTCTTCCCCAACCACTCTCAAAATACCCACCAAAAGGAGATGCTGGATCAAATTTATTATAGGTATTTGCCCAAACCACACCTGCTTTCAAGCGACCTGCTACTTTATGAATTTTCGCAGACTTATCAGACCATACTCCAGCGGCCAATCCATAATTCGTATCATTAGCCTTAGCTATTGCCTCGTCCACTGTCCTAAAAGTCGAAATGCTCAACACTGGCCCAAAAATTTCTAACCGATTTAAAGAAAACGCAGAGGATACATTGTTAAAAAAGCTTGGCTTTACAAAGTATCCTTTTTCTGGAAGTTGCTGACGAGCAGGTTCATAAAACTCCGCCCCTTCATTTTTTCCCATATCAATCAGTCTCTTGATTTTTAAATATTCAGAATGAGAATTTATGGCTCCTAAATCAGTATTTTTATCAAGAGGATCTCCAATACGAATACTCTCCATCCG
>JAGRAA010000563.1 GCA_020435185.1 Bdellovibrionales bacterium
AAAAAAAAAAAAAATAATTTAAAAATAATTTTTATTATTATAAAAAAAAATAATTATAAATAAAAAAAGGAAGATTTGGTTTTTTTTTTTTAGATTTTGAATTTTTTTTTTTTTTTGTTGTTTTTTTTTAGGTGGGTTGTTTGCTGTTGTATCTGTGGCGGGCGGGGGCCGCAGCTGCCCAGTTTAAATAGTTTATTTAAAGTAAAGGATTAGTTTTCGAACTCAGAAACCTTGGTTACTCGATATCCTTCTTCTTCTACTTTAGCAATAACATGAAGTTGAAACCGAAAAGGCTTACAATCAGGAGTTCGGCGAAGTTCCTTTTTTTGATTTTGTGTTAAAGTTTTTTTGTTTACTAAGCTTTTTACTAAGAAATCTAATTCAAACTGCTTTTCAATTTGGCGGCTTAAGATGCTGGGCGAAGTGGAGTTTTGTCGGCAGTACCAGTTATTTGAACTTAAACTAAGCCCTTTGAATTGAGGAGATTGTTCCAACAAACCTTCATCATCAGATCTTAGAGTTTCTACGTCTCCTTGAGGGGACTTTAAAATCACTTCAGTGACCGTAGAAGCGTTTACAAACGGAGATTGTGCTATGGTGAGTAAGAGTACCAAAATTTTAACTTTCATGACGTTGTCCTTACTTTGCCTTTTATCAGGCTTTAGAAATATTGAGAGCAAAGGTAGTGCCAGTGTTACAGCTGGAGGTGGCTTATGTTCGATTTCAGGTCAAAATAAAGGATTGGAAAGAGTATCCTTTCAATTGACTCAAAATGTGCCAATTATTGTCCTGTAGATTGTATAAATTTGTGACAAATTTATAAACGGGTTCACTAAAATGTTGGTGAATAGAACCGGTTTCATCATATTAGTATCTGGCTTGTAAATCGATAAATATATCTTTAGCTTGATGAAGAATATCCTCATGCCTGTGGTTAAACTCCTCGAATAAATCATAAAGATACAGTTTGGTTTTTTCTGAAAAGTTTTTTTGTAGAACCACAAGGAGGCACTCGTCTTCTTTTTTTATGTGGTCGGCAAGCATTTGCAAATAGATGTCGGCGGCTTTTAGAAAGTAGGCCTTGCTCCAAGAATCACCTTTTTTCAGCTCTTCTTTCATGATTTGGTTCGCGTAATAAGAAACTTCATGTTCATTCAAGGGAATACAAAGGGGTGAATTTTTATCAAGAAGGGCTTGGGCATCTTTTGAGGCTTTGTAAGGGAGAATAGTAGGGTATTTTTTCGACAAAGCCTTAATTTTAGGGAGATGATCATTCTGAAGGTATTTTCCAAAAAATAAACTACAGTGAGGGCCCCCTTGTTTGCCAACAATGCCATTTTTATCGGCTTCTGGAAATAATATCTGTTCCTCTTTTCCATGATGATAAACATCTCCATAGAGATGTAAGAGTTTAAGCATTTTTTTTAGATCTTCCTTAGGCGGGTTAGATTCTGCTTTAAGAGCGGTTAAAATAGATTTAAAAAGTTCGTAAAGTTTGTGAACAAATTTATGTTCCTGGTCCATGAGATAAAAAACATCTTTGTTATCGCTGCAATAATGAGCCAAATAATACTCCTGTTAAGATTCTATAATGTTAATGAAAAACGGGGTAAATCTCTAGATTTACCCCGTTAAGTTTTTATAAAGAATGTTAAGAAGAGTGTTGAATCACCCTTTTCGATGATTCTTTCTATACTATTATCTGGCTTCTTCTAAAATAAGTCTTAAAAGTTCTCCATCTCGATTCCAGGATTCAGCACTAACGTCTAAGCTAGTTATGCGTCGCACCTGTTGAAAACGATGAATATATCTCTGTCCGGGTTCAAGAGTCACGTTCTCCAGCTCATTAAGTCTTCTTGAAACACCGTTACCAAAGTGAGCGATTACAGAACGAATAACAATTTTTTGTCTGTTATTTCTAGGGCTTTCAAAGATTAGAATCCGAGAATCTGAGTGAACGGCTACCGGCTCTACGGTAGGAGTCCAATTCGCTTTAATAGGGATTCCTCGTTCTCGGCGAGGAGGAGGTCGATAGCCCATATCTTCAAGCTCAACACTTATATAGCTGAAGTTAAGACTTTTTTCTCCGCAGACTTCGATTTCCCAACGATCTCTAGCTGAATTATTTGGATATGGATTTAAAAGATTTTGGTGTGATGGGTTATAGTCATAGCGTCTTCCATCATAAAGACAGTTACCATATCCATTGATGATCAATGCGGCTAATGCAGCGCCAGCGCCTCCTTGGCGACCGACCTTATAGGCTTGGAGTGAAACACCAGAGAGTCTTAAATCATCAATGTTAACTCTAGATCCTCGATTTCTCAATTCATTGATGATAGCTCTCTTCAAATCAAAACTTTGCCTTGGTGCTATAGTTTCATTAAGTGAGAAATCTAAAGAGAATAAGTATCCATTGGGATTACCTCTTAAAATGTCAGGCTGAGTTCTATAATCTGGGTTTGGGCGTGGTCTGTGATTTTGTGCATAGAGTGGCACACTTAAAACAATCATAC
>JAGRAA010000564.1 GCA_020435185.1 Bdellovibrionales bacterium
TAGATCTTAAAAAGCCCTTAGAATATCACTTTGAATTGGGGAAAAAGCTTAAAGAGCTCAGAACTCAAGGGGTGTTGATTATCGGTAGCGGAAATGTAGTCCATAATATTTCGCAGGTAAAATGGGATGATAATTCTACTCCTTATGATTGGGCTGTTGAGTTTGACCAATGGATTGAAAAGAAATCACAAGAAAGAGACTTTCAGGCTCTTGTCCATGAGGCGAGAAACACAGAAGCAGGAAGGTTAGCCATCCCCACTTTAGAGCATTACTTACCATTATTATATATACTTGGTGCTGCAGACAAAAAAGATGAGCTAACTTTTGATATTAAGGGGATTCAAAACGGATCGATGTCAATGAGGAGTTTGAGGTTTGGTTAAACTCAATTAATCCATCCTGAGAGAATTTTATTACCTTTAATATTAATCTCCATCCAATCATCTACGAAAGGGGCGTCACAGTCACAACTCACTTGTTTGTGAAAAGATAAAGAATCTCTAATGATTCGTACTTTAAACCCTCGTTTATGTTTTAGGACAGCAACGTAGTTATTTCTGGATCGTCCGAGTCGTTTTTGATCTAAAATCGTTCCAGTATCAGTATCGAGTAAAACGGCCAATACAAAATTGTGACCGGGGCGGCCCGAGGCTTTTATAAAGAAAATAGCTTTATGTGAGGTAATAGAATAAGCTGAAAAATCATTTATTTCTTTCAGCCCTTTGCAAATGGAGCTTTGAGTTCGGGAGATATGATCAGTATAAAAGTACCAGTTTTTCTGAAGATTTAATTCTACTCTATGGTGAGAAGAGACATAACTGATTTGCATATCGTCTTCAATACAATCCCCGGAGATCGATTTGAATTCTAACGAAAAGTTCTTTTCACCGTTTAAGCAATTTAATGTAAACGAACACTTTTTTTCGACTTCTGCAAAAACGCTCTGCGAAGGGAAAACAATAATAACAAGTACAGAAGAAAAAATTTTTAACCAATTCATGCGTCCCTCATTTAAAGCATTAGATTTCCTCAAGAAAGTCGCTGTTTGTCAACAGATCGTCTTCGATTAGAAAGCGTTAAATAGATTTTTTAATTTTAACGATTCTGTTAAGCTCAATCTGGTGCTCCTATGATATAGGATTCTCCGGAGTTTTCGTTTACCCAGAGGATGATAACTTGTTTACATCCAGCTTTGCAAAAAGAGGGGTTATAGTAAAATCCTAAAAAGCCTCTCTTGCTCATTTCGGCATAATCGCAAAGATTAGGCTCTATTGGCCAAAAAGCACTACTTGAATAATTACATCGATAGGTTTTCTTGTTCATAGGAATGGGTTGTAAAAATTCTTTTAATTTTTGTGCCTCAGACGGGATCAATTGAAATTGAGCAACCCAATCATTAGAGTCAAGGTTATAGGCTTCATCGACCTTTCGGCTCAAAGGAGCTAAAAATACGTTTCTCCAATTTACATAATTTGAGCTTCTCAAAAGTATTAAATATTCTAGAGCTGCTGGCAAAGGCTAATGAAATTTCCACAGGTATCATCAAAAATAGCAATTTTGACATTGCCCATGGTTGCTGGCTCAGATTTGAATTTAACCCCTAAATGTGTTAGTCGCTTAAATTCAGCATCCATGTCATCAACAAAAAACATTGTTGCTGGGATACCGTCTGTATAGATTGCATTTTGATAACCTTTTGCGGCTGGATGGGCGTTAGGTTCTAACAAGAGTTCGAATTCACTATTTTCTTGCCCTACGGTGAGCCATTTATATTCTCCTGTTGGTACCTCTACTTTTTTTTCAAATCCTAAAATTTTTGTATAAAATTCTAGAGCCTTATTTTGATCATTCACAAAAACACTGCTTAATTTTACTTTAATCATGGTTATCCCCTAAACTTCTTAAAAGCATACATGATGATTATTGTGAGTTCGACCTTTTTTTAATTTCTGGTCTTTGATG
>JAGRAA010000565.1 GCA_020435185.1 Bdellovibrionales bacterium
AGTATATTTTTTTTTTGAAAAACGACGGCCATGGCGGAAAGTACGTCCATTTACTAGGTCTTAAAATGGCTTTCTCAAACATCGACGCCAATAAAGTAAAAAAAACCGACTGCCCTGGGTTAAAATCTCAGTTGGAATTAGACTTCGCTCCCAATAAACCTAAAGCCAATTGGCCAAAGCATCTGAATCAATCTATGCAAGCTCTTGATTCACTTTGTTCGAAATTATAATTCTATATAAAAATCCCTAGTGCTTGAGCCATTTTAACCCACCGATGATCGTGGGTGACCAATCTCGCCGGCTGCATAAGTTGCTCTAGAGGAGCTGCTATGACCTCTCCGTTTCTGAAAACGGCGGCCATTCCCCATTTCTTCTCATTCACCAACTGGCTCACTGTTACCCCCATCGCTAGGGTTAAAAAACGATCCGTAGTGGTTGGGGATTTTGCCCTTTGTAAATGACCCAAGACCACTTGACGACCTTCCCATTCGGTTTTTTCGTCAATCCAATGGGCTAATGAATGAGCTATGCCTCCAAACCTCTCTGCTTGAGGAGCTCCTTCCACTCGAAACTGCACTTCAACATCTTCGCCAAGAGCATGGGCACCTTCAGCAACAACTCCAACCACTCCTCTTTTATGCTTTTTTTGCTCTTGAATAAATTTTAAAAACTGATCTCGGTCAAAAGGTCTCTCTGGGATTAAAATAAAGTCTGCATAAGAGGCCAATCCTCCTCCCAAGGCGATCCATCCAGCCGTTCTTCCCATGGTTTCAACAATGATCACCCTATTGTGAGCATTCGCTGTGGCTCTTAAAGCATCAACACTTTCTGCAACCACAGAACAGGCCGTATCGTAACCAAAAGTAAAATCAGTTCCTGACAAATCATTATCAATGGTTTTAGGAACTCCTATAATTTTAATGTCTTTCTCAAATTGTTTTAATCCAGAAAATGTACCATCTCCACCTGCGACAACAAGGCCATCGAGTTCAAGTTTTTTGAAACATTGTAAAAACTCTTGTTCTCTCCCCTCCGTTCCGCACTTATTGGTCGTTCCCAAAAAAGTACCAGCTTCGGCATGAAGACCTTCTAAGTTTTTAGGAGACAACGGAACCATTCGATTTTCAAAAATCCCGAGAAATCCTTCTTCGATCCCAAAAACTTCATGACCTGATTGTATAAGAGTTTTTCCCGCGGCCTCAATGATTCCGTTTAGCCCTGGAGCATCACCGCCACCGGTGAGTATACCAATTCTCATAATCTCTCCCCTATTTAAGTCCCACTGTAATCAGTGATAACTTTTTTACCTAAATAAGAAAGCTTATGCTACAGATTTATTGTTGTTTTGAAATTTTTCTTTTTCGCTGATAAATTGAATTAAAGTCTCTAAATCAAAAGGTTTTTCCAAATGAAAGTCCACAGTTCGGGCTTTTCTTTGACTGGCATTTAGAACCATTCCTGTCATGAGCACGACCTTAGTTTCTTGATTGACCCTCTTTACTTCTTTTGAAAACTCAATTCCGTCAAACCCCAACATTTTGAGATCGGTAAAAACTATATCAAAATCATGTTTTCTAATAGCTCTTCTCGCTTCTACCTCATCGCCAGCACACTCCACTACAAACTCATAAGATTCTAAAACCTCTTGTAGGAAGGCTCTAATTTCTGACTCATCGTCAACAACTAAAATCTTACTTTTCGCCGACAATTTAATGTGGTTTTGATTTTTTTCTTTTCCAAGCTCTGTAGTAGGATCAGTCGATAAACTACTCTCAACTTCGATAAGCGGAAATTCAATTTTAAATGTTGTTCCTGAATGAGGTCGAGTATCGACTTTAATATCTCCCTTCATTTCAAAAACTAACTGAGACACTATTCCTAGTCCTAACCCTGTGCCTTTTCCGATCTTTTTTGTAGTAAACAAAGGTTCAAAAATTTTAGGCAAAACATCTTCTGGAATTCCACATCCGTTATCAGCCACATACAGTTTTACCTTTTTTGAGTTTCGATTGACCTGCAAAGAAATATCAATACTACGATCATCATATCCTTCAGTCGCGTCCTTAGCATTTTGAATCAAGTTGAACAAGATTTGCTGAAACTTCCCAAGGTCGCCAAGTATATTAATGTTTTCATCGTTAAATCGATACTTAACGACAACTCCTTCTTTTAAGTACATATCATCAATTAAATCCACAGCCTGCTGCGTGGCCAAATTCAAGTTGACGGGTACCATTTCATGACAAGATGATCTTGAATAGGTCTTCAAGCCTTTTGTGATTCTTTGAATTCTATTATTGGCAACTTTTAAATTTTTTACCGTTCTCTCAATGTCTCTTTGATTAAACTCATTAGAGTTCAATAAAAACTCTAATTTATCTAAATTAGCAGTGCTAATAGTTAAAGGATTATTGATTTCGTGCCCGATATTTGCAGCTATTTTACCAAGAGCAGAAAATTTTTCTTCGTTGATTCTTTCATCGTAAAGTTTTTCCAACTGCGCCGTTAGATCTTTTAAAGATTTAGACAAATGTTTTCTATTCACTTCGTTTTTATGAATAAATACTCTACTCACAAAATAGATCATGGTACTTACGCTCACAATATTTATCGCAAACAACGGCGAATTTTGCATATCTATCTCAAATGGAGCAACCAGACTCATATCTATGGCTGCAGAAGTGATCACTAATCCAACATATAGCCAATACCAAAGAGTTGAGTTTCTGGGTCCTACAATCATTATAGAACCAATAAGAGCGGATAACGACCAAAGCATGACTGTTCCAGAATGACTGTATCCTCCTAAGGCCCACTGTAATAAAAAGGGAAGTAACAAACTTAAAAATAACTGAAAATTAGCCAATTTTTTAAAGAGTTTTGGCTTATTGAGAGTTAAGAGAATGGCCGGAAAAACAAGTATCGAATATCCGTAAGGGATCAAAGAAGATCCATAGCAACCATTTGCAAGACAAATGGTTCCCCATAAAATTCCACCTAAGCACATTATAATTGAAAAACCAATAAAAGCGATTATACGAGAATGATACCGACTATCTTCTTCGTAAATCCAAATTCCGGTAAAAAACAAAACCAGAATTTCTTTTAAGGTTTTAAATGTTTTTTGTGCTTCCAACGCTCTACCTACTTGGTTACCTATTTTCAACGGTAAGAAGAAGTAAATTCTCAGGTGAGGTTGTTTTTTTGATATCCACTTACATACCGCTTTTATTTTAGTTTATAATTGATTTAAAAATCAGTATATTAAAATTTTATTAATAA
>JAGRAA010000566.1 GCA_020435185.1 Bdellovibrionales bacterium
TGAAGCACATCAACACAAATAGTCTTCGTCTCAATCAGTGGGTTTATGCAAAAACAATTAGTCTTTTAGAAAGCGGAAAAATAGTTGCTTGTCTTGGAGGCGAACATTCCATCCCCTATGGAGCCATTAAAGCCTATTCTGAACGAAACTCTTTTAGCATTCTACATATCGATGCGCATGCCGACTTAAGAGTAGCCTATCAAGGGTTTGAACATTCCCATGCCTCCATTATGAATCAAGTCATGACCTTATCAAAACCCCCACAAAAATTAGTTCAAGTGGGAATAAGAGATTTTTGCGCTGAAGAGTACGACTATATTAATGAACATAAAAATATCAAAACCTATTTTGATTACGCGATAAAACAAGATCTATTCTCTGGGAAAACTTGGATAGAGCTCTGTGAAGAAATTGTCGATCAACTCGGTGAAAATGTTTATATTTCATTCGATATCGATGGATTATTACCCGAACTGTGTCCACAAACAGGAACCCCTGTTCCTGGTGGATTAAGCTTTGAACAAGCTGTTTTCTTATTAAAAACCCTGAGTGACAAAGGAAAGAAAATCATCGGTTTTGATCTTTGTGAAGTAGCACAAAGAGACAGTGAAAATTATTGGGATGGAGTTGTTGGAGCACGAGTTTTATATCAACTCTGTGGTTGGTGTTTAAAAACTCAAAATGGTTCTAAATAATGAAAAAAAAATGGTACGACAACGGTATTAAATTTCAATGTCAGGGATCTGGCAAATGCTGCACTTCCCATGGAGAATATGGGTATGTTTATCTTACTCTAAAAGACCGCCGACGCATGGCCAAGCTACTCAATATTTCTACTTCTGCTTTTACAAAAAAATACTGCGAAAAAGAACGTTCTTCGTTTTATTTAAAAGAAAAGAAAAACTCTGATGGCTCCATTAATCCTGATTGTTTGTTTCTAGAAAACAAAAAATGTTCTGTCTATGAAGCCCGGCCCACTCAATGTCGAACTTGGCCTTTTTGGCCAGACACACTCAATGCGAAAACTTGGAGTAAGGAAGTTTTAAATTTTTGCCCAGGAGTAAACAAAGGCCGGTTGTATTCTAAAAAAGAAATTGAAGAAATTTGTTTAGAAGAACAAATTGCGGAGAAAGAAATTTTTCGCTAATCAGAGAATAATTAAAAACCGAAATATTGAGGCTGTTACCTACAGCCTCTTATTATAGTATAATTTATAGTACAATTCTATCGAGCAAAGCGCTTATCGACGCTTTCACGAATTTCAGCTCCCTCAATACTTAATCGAGTCCAAGGAATAGCCTTTAATCTGTCTTCTTCGATAGGCTCTTCAGTTTCTTCACAAATACCATAAGATCCATTAGCTATTCTAGCTAATGCCATTTCTATTTCAGCTAATTGATTTCTTAATCGGGCGTTCTGTCTGAGAAACTCACTTTCTTGCAAAGCACGAACAGTTTGATCTCCTTCATCCCCCCCTTTATCATCTGATACGATATCAGTACGAGAGCTCTTGACTCGGTTTAAAACCTCTGACTTTGCATCTAACAACTTTTGCTTACACTCTTCAATTAACTCCGGTGACAAAGTACTCATAGTCCCTCCTCCCTTATATTGGCTAAGTGCCAATTTGGAACTGCATCAGTTAAACTAGAAATTTGTAATTTTTGCAAGAAAAATCTTACAACGCCTTAAACTTCTAACATATTGAATTATCGTTCAAATTCCTAACCCTATTCAATACCAGACCTAGGTGTAAGAAATATCTTAAATATTATGACAGATTTCGCAATTAAAAAGGTCAATCCGCCTCACATTAGCACAAGCAAAGGTCAAAGTTTTAGACCTTTGGCCAGCCTAAGTAAATGAAAATATGAGATTTTTTAGTACTTGAGGGAAATCTTTTTAACAGCTCTCCACACTTGGTCGCGGTGCAGCCACCCCTCTCCCCCCTCCAAATTTCTTACAAAGTACCACTTCCCTTGAGCCTTTATTCTTTCAAATGACTCATATTTTTCTGCGTAGCGATAGTCAGAGAATTCCGATCTAAAACTTGGTTTTTTTCTTAATTCGGCTCGCGCAAACTTAATAGACAAACATTTTACCTTGTTGCTTACATATCCACGGTAAACCCAATGCTTCTCTCCATCTTGATCAGCCACCAAGATCCAATTTCCTTGGGTTTTAATTTTTATCAACGGATAAAACCTCCCCACAGTCCAAGAAATTGGCGAATTTCTCCCTGGTCCCTTCCTCAAATGAACTTTATTACGATTTGTGCATACAGCCCATAAGGGATTAGAAATTAAAATTAAAAAGGATATGGTCAGAATTTTAAAAAACATATATAAGCCAAATAGTATACACCAAGGATATTTATGGAAATACTTGTCGCGCTATTCTATCTCCTCTCCGGTTTCGCTATCTTAATATTAGGTGGAGAATTTCTCGTTAAATCAGCGGTTAGTATCGCCGCAAGGCTAGACGTTAGTCCAGCCGTCATTGGTTTAACCATCATTGCTGCGGGCACATCGGCTCCAGAGTTGATGACTAGTATTTTAGCATCATTAAAAGGCACAAATGATATAGCCGTTGGAAATGTCGTTGGCTCAAACATTTTTAATATTTTAGCAATATTAGGGTTCGCTGGCCTATTGAAAACCAATATCGTAGAAAAAAATATGATGAAGTTCGATGTTCCAGCATTGATCCTCTTCAGCATAATATTTTTAGGGTTCTCTTACGACAATATAATCCATCGATGGGAAGGTATATTATTACTTCTCGCATACATTGCGTTTGCATACGTTGCCTTTAAAAGGTCTCGCCTAGACGAACTCGCCGACGAAGAAATTGCCATTTTAAAAAACTGGCCCACAGATCT
>JAGRAA010000567.1 GCA_020435185.1 Bdellovibrionales bacterium
CTCATTTTGATACGTTTATCTAAAATTTCTATTTCAGAGCAAATGAGGCGTGCGCTTACCTAAGTCTAGAGGAAGAGCTCTTATTGGCTTTTCTTCAGACACCTTTGATATTAATTTTTGAATTTCTTTGACAGGATTCTCCTGAAGAATCTCTTGAGAAAGTTTAAGCGCATTCAGTTTTAACTCTGAATCAACTAACATTGATGATACCATTCGCTTTAATGCCTGCACATCTATTTTATCTGATCTCATAATTTTCGCCACACCTTTTCTTTCCATCGCGTAAGAGAAATTGTGTTGATCAATATTTAAAGGGATACAAAGAAGAGGAGCACCATTTGCTAAACCTAAATATCCATTACCGCTTCCTCCGTTAAAAATTATAAGGTCAGCTCCTTGCGTAGCACGGGTCATTGGCAAATAGTCATAAATTAGTACATTTTCATTTTTCGGCAAATCCACCTTTTGACCTAAAGTGGCCACAACGAGTTCTATGTCTAATTCGGCAAGGACATCGATAAAATTTTGCAAATATCGAGACGGTCCAGAAGAACCAAGACTCAGCACAACTCTCTTTTTATTCTTTGGCGGAAGTGCAAATTTTTCCATGCTCTTTTCTTCCATAGAATACAATAGCGCCCCCACTTCTACGTTCTTCTTTCGAATTTTATTAATTTTTACAAGAGATTTTAGGTCACAATAAATTGTATAATCGCCAGACGTGATCACATCAAAGTAAGACCCGTAGGGATCCACGCCATATTTTTTGGCTATTTTATTAAATGGCCTTGCCAAAATCCTCATAACCAGGGGTTTAATCACCCCAAAAATATTTCTAGATAAAAACAGACCAAACAACTTAACTATGGGAGTCTCTGGTACAAGCACCGGAAGATTGCTCGAGGAGTCCCAAGTACTGTTTGAGATATTTATATAGGGTACATCGCAGAGTTTTGAAGACACATGTAAACTAAGTCTCATATCCCCAACAACTACACTTGGTTTAACATTCTTAATAATCCTGCAGTCTTCTTTTACATAAGTATCCAATACATCAAAACTATAAGGATGCTTTCCCTTAGCAATTGCATCTAAAAGATCTTTTGAAGAAACTCCGAAATCAATTTTGTGTAGATTAAATCGTGATAATCTTTCCTGTAACAACTCGGGAATATGGGTGATCGCAAAATGAATTTCGTATTCATCTGCAGATAAACTTTCAGCGATCTGTAAAGGACGTATTACATGAGATAGCGTTACATTCTCTGACATAAATAAAATTCTCTTTTTAATTTTTTTTGTCATTTTTTCTCCCTATTAAAATATTAAATTCTAATTTGATCGACTTTTTTTGCAGGAACCCCAGCCCATACTTCTCCTGCTTTGATGTGGGTGCCTTTTTTAACAAGAGCTCCAGCGGCAACAATCGCGTTGTCTTCAATTATCGCGCCGCTAAGAATGATGGATCGCATCCCTATCATGACATTGTTTCCTACCGAAATAGGTGCATATGATAATTTTTCTGTCTCTAAAACATGAGGGGAAAAAAGGCAGTTGTCCCCAAGAATAGTATTACTACCAATATTTATAAGCGAAGGATCATACAAAGTTCCTGAAGGATAGGTGTTGGCCCCCAATTTTGCTCCAAGCAGCTGATAAAATAATTTTAAAAAAGGAAGAGGTAATAAAAAAGACCTCATAATGGGAACAAAATACATTATGCTAAACAACATATGTATTTCGGCATTCACTCTTTCCATAGAATTATATATTACGACCCCTGGTTTTAAGGGGAACAATCTCATCTGAATTCGATAAACTAAAACCAAAAACAATAAAAATAATCCGCTTATAACTACTAGGTCCAACACGTTAATATCTTCCCATCTTTCAATAGAAGACCTAGGGATTAAGCTCCACAAATAACCACTTAGTCCTGCGCAAATTAGACTTAGAGATGTAAAAATTAAAATTGATATTGTCTTAGTTTTCTTCATGTATACCTCTGAAAACTCCCACATTAGGTGGGCTATACTTTTATTTTAGTAAAGACACATAAATATAAATATTCTAAAGTTTTTCGTGATAACGCCGTTAAGTTATTTAAGGTATTTGCTTTTTTCAATTTTGTTTCACAATGAGAATAGATATGGAATTCAAATTATCCACCCTAGATCAGCTTGAGAAATATACAAGAAAAGGAGACTCTCTTAGAGTTGCAAATGTTATAAACAGTTTGAGATTAAGTAAAATCCCTAGAGAATACTCCGCTCAGCTTTCACAAATTTGTTTTAGAAATGGCCTTTATTTAGAATCACTAAAGATATTAAACAAAATTATATACGGTGAGACTTCACTGCTTTCGCCACCCGAGCCGAACGAGCTTATCTCTTATGCCACATCTTTGGTGTCTTTAAACATGCCAAAAGAAGCGAGAAAGGTATTAAAGGGAGTCAACAAACTAGAAAACCCTGAGGCACTCTTGATTGAGTCATTTTCTCATTTTGGAGATTGGAACTATAAAAAAACATTACCCATTTTAAAGAAATTTATCTCTAATCCACGGATATCTCATTATCGCAGTTTAGTAGGGAAATTAAATTTAGCGGCCGCGTATATAGATGTTTCTCAATTCAACGA
>JAGRAA010000568.1 GCA_020435185.1 Bdellovibrionales bacterium
GAGAAAATCATTTTATGTGAATTCTGTTCACTAAAAAAACCTATTCTTAGGGGTGGATCAAAAGACAAATTAAATTTCTTGTGGCAAAAATCATTTATGTTTTTCTCTGATTGATTCTGATGAAAGTGCACAATATCTGAAGGCTTAAACCAAGGTTGGTCGTATACATATCTAGAGAAGCTGAATTCATTTGTATTGGTAATTGTTCTCGCATGAGGAATTTCTTTAATCCAATTCTTTGTGGTCAGTAGTATTTTTTTGTGGTCTAAATGATGCTCTTCAAAAGATAAAATGAGTTGAGAGTTATAGTGGATGTTCTCTGATTCGTGAAGAGTCATAAACTTTTCGATTCCGTTGAATGGATAGGGCTTTCTAGATCCATCGGCATAATCTTTGGCAGCCATGATTTGATTCATTTTCTCTTTGTACTGTTGAGAGCTCAATTCTTGAGATTTTTCAGAATTTATAGGTGGGTAAAAGATTATTTTAATTTTTTTGGGAATAATGGGTAATAGAGCAGTAAACAAAAAGACAGTGTACGCCAAAGCAAGAGATAGAAAAACTGGCCAGTTGAACATGTAGGTGATGAGCATTATCAAAGTCGAAGAAATAATTTGTGCTAAGCTAACAGGAAACCATTTAATTTTTAATATCCAAGGGATCACCAATATTTTAGAAATCAGTGAATTAGAAAAAAATATAGGATTGACAGAATGAGTTCCCAAAAACTTAACAGGAATAACGGGAGCATATTGAGACCTATTAGATTGAGAGGCAATGTCAGCCCAACCGTTAGCCCACTCAAAAGAGTGGTGATCTTTTTTGGATATGGGTCTTAGGGCTTGACGATTTCCTCCGGGAAAAATTAATAATCCATGTCCGTTATTTAAGGCCTCATGAGCAGCGTCTTTGCTGGCAGTGATGGCGCCTATTTTTTTAAAGTAAGTTCCAACAAAGGGAATTTTAAATAAAGCAGGATGGTTTAAACCATAGAGCTTTCGGTTTATTTGAGCGCTAAGGCAAAGCAAGCTATGACTTTCTATAAGGGCACCAGCATTGTGATTGGCAATAAGTAAAAATGATCCTTGTTTTGGGATATTTTCTAAGCCTTTTACTTCAATTCTGAAAAGGGTTTTAAGTAGTGGCCATAAAAATTTATTCAATGTACGAATTAAATTGCTGGATCGAAGATGTAATTCACTCATAGGAAAGACCTCCTTCGCTACAAGTAATTTAACATAATGCATGAATATATTGGCCCAAACCTTAGACAGATTCAGGAGAAAGATGTCAAAATACGAGAAAGATTTATACTATTGAAATCCCCAGAGTTTTGACCCCGCAGGAAGATAGCTCCGTTCTCCATTTACATCTTCAATATAAGGGCAAAGTGCGCCGTCTAAGTTGGCGAGATTAGAGGTGACTACAGAAAACGGGATGGTGCCACCAGATGCCGTCTCGGTGGAGGTGTCATAGCGTCTGATGATCAAGGGAGTAAGTTGGGAGGCGAGGTAAAGGGCATGGCATTTTACGTACTCGCTTCCGTCTGGTCTAAATTTTTGGATAGTTTCAGAATCCGAGACAAATAAGCTTGTTCTTATACCGGCACTATATATTCCGTCTAGATATAGAAAGGTTAGATTTATATCTGTATTTGGGCCATTTACTGTTTGGCTAGAGGTATCTGCCACTTTGTATTGGCCATTTGAATACATAAATGCGTAGGGGCCTGCAAATCCAGCTAGGCTTCTTAAGCTGGTATTAAAGTAGAGATAGTATAAGTTTAAGATATTAGGTTTAGCAGAACTCAGGCATGTTGAGCCAGAGCCATCTCCTCCGCCCATGGGGTACATTTTTGTTGTTCCTGAGCTGATGGTAGCATCATATTGAATGGGTGTAGACAAATCAGATTGGTAAGCATTAAGAAGATTTACCGAAGAAACAGCGTTGTCGTAGCACGAAACAAAGTCGTTTGAATTGGCTTCTACATAAGATCCATAGAAACCATAAATCATTTCTGAAGAGGGTTCGAACTCTCCAGAGCTTCTATAGTAATCTGGCATATAGACTCTGACTCTATGGCTGGCATTACCAAACTCTGTTGAAGACGAATTGAAAGGATCATCTACTGAGAACATAGATTTTTGTGCCTTCAATAGATAATAGTCAAAGGTAACACCATCGACGGCAAAAACATTAAACCATCCGGCAAGAATGATGTCTTGCATGATTTCCATTGTGGGCTGGCCATTGGGAGGCTTAAAGGTTACAGCGACGATATCGGTAGGAGTACTCCCATCAGCATTAAAATATCGTCCGGCTATTTTTATCTCTTTTCCAGATCCTGAACCTATATCGTTTAAATTAATACGTACGCTCTCGTTGTCGTTGATCGGGCGGCTGAGAATGTCTCCATAGTAGAAAACCATAGCACCAGTACTGGAGTCTTTGTAGAGAGCCAAGGCTTGGATCAAGTATTCTCTCCCGCTGATTACAGAAAGTTGAACTTCAGTAAGGTTACTTGAAGATT
>JAGRAA010000569.1 GCA_020435185.1 Bdellovibrionales bacterium
TGTCCGTACTGCGTTAGCAGGTTGACGCAAGATGGACACCAAAGTGTGTCCGTACCTTTTTTTATTTTATAGGAAAGTAATATTCAGTGAGCATTCCACTCCCGCCATTTTTGACCGTATAAACTTCGATAACAGCCCCGTCCATTTTAGCTTTGTTTTTAGAAATCCATTCGGCAGCCTTCGGGTAAACACTAATGGGACCTACCGCAGGAGACCCCTCAAAGACAGCGTGGAGATATTTTCTGGGATGTTCATATTTATACTTATAATCTTCGTTATTGGGTATTTGCATATGATCAAATACGCAACCACCATAGCTTCTTAAACGGTCCGTATCGGTCGTGTCAGGATTGTCTAAGTATTGTCCAAAGGTTTTAGAGCAATCAAGGTTGTGTTTTTTTGCCCATTTTTCTACGTCTTCGATGACTTCTAAGATTTCATGATAGGCGCCAATATGCTGTTTATAAAGAAAGTTGAAATCTTTTGCTTCTACCACATCAAACTCTACAGGTTTATAAGTACCTAAGCGGTAGTACATTGTACCCATGACAACAGCTATAAAAACCAAAAAGATAAGGATAATTTTTCGAAGATGTTTGTTCATATTAGGACTTCCATTTGATTGAGCACCCCATAGAGGGTTTTTCTTGTATATTAAAAGAATTATTTTCAAGCAATTGATCGATCACCATTTTTAATTCTTGTTTTGTTACTTTGTCAGGATCTCTCCATGAATCGTCGAGGCGACCTCGATAGACCAACTCGCCATTAGAGTTATTTTGAAAATTAAATACAAAAAAGTCAGGAGTACAGACAGCGCCAAAGCTTTTTGCTAAGCTTTGATCTTCATCGTGAAGGTAAGTGAATCCATACTGTTTTGCTTTATATTTTTTTTGCAAATTTTCTAGAGAATCCTCGGGGTGGTCCGTAGAGTCATTCGAACAAATCGCAACCACTTGAACATCTCTATTTTTTAAATAATTTCCAAGTTCTATCAAACGCTCTTCTATAGCCTGAACATAGGGGCAATGATTGCAGATAAACATGAAAAGAGCGACTTTGTTTTGTTTAATACTTTTGTCAGTAAAGTCTTCGCCAAATATGGTCTTTCCAGAAAAAGCAGGCAAAGTTTTGGTTCTTGATGATTCTGGAGTATAGGTTAAGGCCATAAGAGGCTCCTTTATCAAAAAAATCTAAAAAATGAAAATATATAATACTAAAGATCTTGCCATGATAATTTCTTACCATTGGCATAGGTAATATCACCCGAGGGGGAAATATCAATAATATTATCCGGTT
This sequence comes from Bdellovibrionales bacterium, assembly GCA_020435185.1. Classification (GTDB taxonomy): domain Bacteria; phylum Bdellovibrionota; class Bdellovibrionia; order Bdellovibrionales; family UBA1609; genus JAGRAA01. The sequence goes on from JAGRAA010000569.1 coordinate 1,300, forward strand.
TATCTGGAAAATCATTAAGAGCATCAATCAGCGCATTTTGATCCTTATTGCTAAGGGAGGGATCAACACATTTCTTCACAGAATGTTGAAATTCGGCGTGAAGAAAATTTAAAAATTCGCGCCATTGATATTCGTTTAAGTTGGTTTGCTTTGGCAAATGTCCTGAGTCTTCAATATTGTCAGGTTGTGAAGTGGCGTTAAAACCCAGGCCTATAATTAAAATGAAACGATCCCCTTGACTAAGAGTTTCTACAAGAAGGCCAGCGACTTTTTTATCATTAAGGTATAAATCATTAGGGGGTTTAATGCTCCAATTGTATTGAGGCCAAGATTTTTTAGTGGCATTGAGTAAATGGAGTCCAAATAAGGGACCGGTAATGTGTTGAGGGGGCTCAAATAGTCGATAAGACCAAGAGATCATAAGGGAAGATCCTTTGGAAGGGCTGGTCCATGAATGAGATCCTCGCCCACGACCATGAGTTTGCTGATCGGTTAAAAACACTTTTAATTCTTCGGCTTGAGAGGATCCATAAGCTTTTGCTTGATTGTTGGTGCTATCGACTTGATCGTAAGCCATGAAGGGAATTTTCAATTCGTTGAGCCAATTTTTTGTAGATTCAAAGACATTCATGCGGTCTCCTACATTTTAAAGATTAGGCTGAAATCTGCGCAAGGAGCCGAATGAGTTAAAGAGCCAACGCTAATAAAGTCGACCCCTAATTCAGCAACAGAGCGAACACGTTCGAGATTCATATTGCCGCTAGCTTCTGTTTGTACGGTTGGAGGAATAGAATCCAGACATTCTTTCATCTTTGAGTTATCCATATTGTCTAGCAAAAGTCGATGCACATCTAAAGAGACACTCATTTTAACTTCTTCTAATGTTTTGACCTCTACTTCTATAGGTAAATTACCTTTAGATCGTATAGCTTTGACGGCTTGGCTTAAGCCTCCCATCATTTCAATGTGATTTTCTTTTATGAGAATAGCATCGCTCAGATTCATTCGATGATTTTGTCCTCCTCCGTGAACGACGGCTGTTTTTTCTAAGCTTCGGTACAAAGGCAGGGTTTTTCGAGTATCAAGTATCTTGCATTTAGTGTGCTCGACCTGTTTCACGAAACATTTGGTAAGGGTGGCAATACCGCTAAGGTGGCCTAAAAAATTTAAGGCCACTCGTTCGGCTTGAATAATATCAATCATGTTACCTTCAATGAGGCAAACCGTCTGCTTGTCTAAAATAAAATCACCGTCATCAAAATACCATTTAAGCTCGCAATGGGGAGAGATGTATTTTAGACACTGCTCAAAGATGTTTTTCCCAGAGAGAACAAGATCTTCTTTGGCTATTAAATGAGCTTTCCCGGTGACTTGGCTGAGACCAAGTCCGTTAGTTGTAATATCTCCGTGAGGAATATCTTCTTGATAAGCAAGTTCTATAATTTGTTGAATAGTCATTATATTTCATCGTCTTCTTCGAGAAGTCGTTTGAGTTCTTTCTCAACAATTTGCTTAGTAATTTCTGGAACAACTTTCCAAACAACATCTTCAATAATCTTAGCGGCTTCTCGTCGAATAGTATTCTCTAAAGCCTCGTCAATGTGTTTAGTAACGATTTCTTCGATATCCTTCTTGCTTACAGAAGGTCTCTTGCGGCGTTCAATAAAATTAGGTGGAGGATCAAATAAATTAAAGGTTTCAACATCATCTAAACTTTCAATTTCTAGTCCTTCAGAGGCATGTGTATGAGCAGCTTTTTGGGTATTTTCAGAAATGTCTCGTGGTTCGCTGATTGAGGATTCATTTTGTATTTCAATTTCTTCTTCATCAGCATCGAAAGAGACGGGAGGGGAATCGTCAAACAAAACGTTTTCATTCACTTGAAATTGAGAAAGATCTTTTTGAACCCATTGGTTATCGTCTTCGGCCATTTGAGGGGGAGGAGTATTGTCGGCCCTTTTGTTTGTTAAGGGGACTTGTTGGAACTCATCTAATTCTAGGGCATCGGCTTCTAAGGTTTCCGCTTGAACATCAGATTGAGTTTGTATCTCATCACCTTCAAATTCTTCTATGGGAGTAAAGCTGTCCATGTCCCAATCGCTAGCAGATTCATTTACATCAGAGGATAAATCGACAATCTCCTCGTCAGAAGTGGAGCCTGGCATGGCGATAATATCGTTTGCGGGAGATCCTGCTG
>JAGRAA010000570.1 GCA_020435185.1 Bdellovibrionales bacterium
ATGACATAGGGGCTATGTTAACTTTTTGCTCATCCAAAAGCAATCCTCTTAAGCGCCTCTAGTTAATGCAAAGACTGAGTAAAGCTTTGTGAAAATAAATGTTTATCCAATGGTGAGGTCTAGAAGAAAAAAAATACGGTTCGCCACCTTTTGATGAGACTCCAATGTGCTAAAATTTACAGTTCACTTCAGTAGCCATACTTATTCCGTTTAATAATTTTACCAATGTCGTTACTTTGAGATCGTCGCCCGTAGTGATTGCATTTGTTCCGCCCCAAGATCCATCTGTAGGAAAAGTATGCAATACTTTTTGATTGGCTGTACTTTCAGCATTTGAAAAATATTTTTCAATACGAACCTTGAAATTAGGATCAAATTGATAAAATGTCATTGCACCGATAGGTTTCTCGTTTGGGTAACTTATCGGGGTATCAAGAAAAATTTTAGTCGTTGTAAAGGTGTAGCTTCGAGGATGATTAACGTCTGTCACACGGAACGAACAAAAAACTAACGGTGTAATCGATTTACCGGTATTTTGTGCCCACGCTGTGGCCACTACAAAAAAAGTAATAGTTAAAACAAATAATCTCATAAAATCCTCTTTAATTTCCACACCCATATTTTTTCAAAATTTCAGGTAAAATGCTGTTTGTATCAATATTGTAAGTTTCAATGACGTCTTCACACAATTTTTGTGGTTCAATAACGACATTCTGGTCAACCCATTCGACTCTTGGCAAAGCAGCACCAACCAAATAATTAAAATATGGCGTAAGTTGCGCGTAGAGAGGGTTGCTCTTTCCAATTTGAGAAATGAATTGCCTTTCGGATAGGTGAGCTTCCATTTCATTTTGAAATCTTTGTTCGTCAGTCATGCTAGATCCAAAATTAGGTTGAAGTGCATGTGTTACTTCATGCACTAGATCAGCGGCAGTTCTCCATGCATGGTTAGCGATAGGTATAACAATTTCACTACCAATTCTACTTTGATGAAAGGCAGGCTTATTGAGAGTGTTACCGTCTATTGAAGGGAGAGTTGTCAACTTTAACTGAGGTTCCATATTTTTAGGTCTTTCTAGAACTGTTCTTTTTGAAAACCCAAATTTCTTTCTAAGTTTCATTCTTAGATCGTAGACGTATTTTGTCCATGTGAAGAGAGACCAGGCATAGGGTCTCTTGTCTGGAGCGTAGGGTTCTGGTAGACCAATAGCACCTGGTATACTGCTATAACTTCCTTTTCGCATGGCTTCGTTGATATTGTCTGTTAATTTAGCTAAAGCAATATTTTCTGAATGGATAGCCACTGGCAATATTAAGCGCCATGGTGGAAACCCCTTAGAGACTACGGTTTGGATAAAATAGACACGGTCGCTTTTATCGATACTAATTGGAATATACACAAAATCTACTGGCTTTGTTTCGACAGGATATTTAAATTCGTTAAAATAGAGCTCTTGGTTTATTGTAGTTAAATTATAACCAAATATTCCCGTTTCTGTTGGGTAAAAACTTTTAGGCCGCGAAACCGCAAGATAAGTGCCGATGGCTTGAGGGTAACTACGGAAAGCGCCACTGCTTTTGGAGTATCTAACATAGGTAGTCTGACCATCGTTTTCATAAAGAACTCTGTTCATGTCATCGTTATCAACCAGCAATTTAAGGGCTCTTTCGGGATCAGACTCTGACTGGCCAAGACTACAAATTAATCCTGCATACCATGAATAGAGTACCTGATAGGCACTCCAATTGCGGTCTGGCATAAATGTCGAATACAAAATCCCAGCATTTTGGTCGGTTATATCTTTATCTGTACATCGTCTCAAGCCAACACGACGATATATAACTCCTTCAACCTTTCCTTCTCTCTCGGGAAGTTGGATTTTTAGTAGTGGTAAGCTATGGATAAACCAATCTCCCCCTCCGCTTTCATTGCCTGCATAGCAGGTCATGGAAATTAAGAATATTGCTCCTGCAAAAATTAATTTCAAATTCATTTTCCCCTCATTCTTTCGATAGCGGA
>JAGRAA010000571.1 GCA_020435185.1 Bdellovibrionales bacterium
GGGTAAGCTTCAATGGATTGAATGGACCAAGTATAATTAAAGACACAATTGTATAGCTTGTATTGCAAAACCATTTTGTTGCCACTTGAATCGAAAGATAGGTCATAGCGAAAAGAGCTATTGCTTTGAAAGCTTAGACCTTTGATGTCAGATATAAATAGTTGGGGATAGTTAGAAAAATTTTGATGAGGTTTTTCTGATGGTCCTTCTGAAGATGGCGAAAGAGCTTTCACATAATTGTCTTGTAGTAAATTTCTACTTTCTATCTTAAAGGAATTTTCAGAATAGTAGTATGAATTAACATCGGGAGGAATTCTTCTCATGCTGTTCTTATCTATATTAATCGCCCAAGTATTGTTTTCTATAGAAGAGTAATCTTTTAGGCTGAGACCGGAAGAGTAGTAATTGCTGAACTCAATTCGATAGGTCTTTCGACTCTTGAGACCATTTAAACAATCAGCAGCTTGTTGTTTGATAATTTCTGGTTTAATGGTGGTCTCAGAAGGATTAGAAAGTTTTGTTAGGCCAACAATGTCGGAATTTTCATACGATAACTTTAACACATAATCTAGATTTTCTCCAAAGGTGTTGAAAAGAGAAGAGACCTCATAACTGTAATTTACATCTTTGGTTTTTTTAGGGATGAAGGAGATGTTTTGTATTTTTCCTTTGAGTTTGTAGGTACAAATAAATTCAGTATTTGTGAAAACCGCTTCATTCTTTAAAGCGGGAACATTGAGGTACTGTTCGAATTCGCCATTCGGACTAATGACAAAGTCTTCATTGTTTCCGTTGGTGTATGTTCCAGAATATTCTTTTAAAAAGAACTGAGACCGGTCTATCGGATGAATGGATTTCGTGGTGTTGCCTCCACATCCAGTTAAGGTATTTAAGATTATAGCGATCCATATATACTTTTTCATGGTCATTTAATTCCGTTTTGTTAAAATACACCTTATTTGCAAATAAGCTTTGTATCTATGCAACCTATATTCCATATATAACTAGCTGATATCATTTGTTAAATAACATGAGATTTGACTATTTGGTGGACACTGTAGTGGCGAAAAAGGGCAGTGAGTGGATGCTTTTTAAAAACCCAAGAGGAGGACTTTTCTACTGAGGTTATAATATTGAGTGGGTGGCACATTTTGTGAATAATTGAAATCAGAGTTATTTTATGAAATTTAAAATTTTTAATTATTTAGCCGTTTTCTTAATGATTATTGTGGGTCCTCTTTCTGCCAAAGAAAAGGAGACTCCAAAGTTCTTAGTGAAAACATTAGATGGTCTTTCGGATCTTAATGGAATTCCGTATGTTTTGGTTCATCCTAGTCGTTATTTCTATACGGGAAAGGCCACTGAAAATTTTGATAACTTTTTAGAAGAATCGAAAACGAATAGAATTCTTCTTTCTCATAACGACGGAAGAGAGGGTTATTCTTATTTTGTAGATAGTTTGAAAGTGGATGAAGCCTACTTCTCGGATGAAGGAGAGCACCAATTAAGAAGTTGTTCTGGAGAGATACATTTAGGGGGTGGGTATATGAATGCCTGCTTTCGACAGACCGTACACGATTTTATTCTTAATTATTTGAGTTGCAGTAAATCCAGAAATGAGCCTTTGCATTTATATTACCACCTTAATGCAATTTACCGTTATCGAGATAAGCTGGCGACTCAGTTGAAGGAGTTTAAAGAAACAGATTTAGGTTCTTTTTCAAGGAAATACATTATTGAAGAAGAATTCTGTTTGTCTTGGGAGAGGGAGCGGTGTGTAGCCATAGAGGCCTACAGTGTTTTGACCACAAAGAGAAGTGATATAAATCTTATCGTGCTGGATAACAAAGAAAAGGAAGTCCTTTCTTTTCAAATGTCTCCCTCGGCCCCCACTGTTTTTATTCATTTAGTGTTTTAAAAGGTACAAAAGGTACGGACACACTTTGGTGTCCATGGTGCATTATTATGCTAACGCAACATGGACACCAAAGTGTGTCCGTACCTTTTAAAC
>JAGRAA010000572.1 GCA_020435185.1 Bdellovibrionales bacterium
GGTAGATCTTTCTACCGCCTTTTTTTATTCTGGCATCTGCACAGGTAAAACTTTATTCAATAAGCTTGGACGAAAATATTTAAGCACATTAATAAGCTTTCCATCCACATTAGCCATAACTGTCATGCCATCTGGTTTAACATCCATAAATATTTTATAGGGCCTTTGAGAGGCCGCTGAATTTACGTATATCCCTTGAGTACTTCTATCTGCAAACACAGGACCCATCATAAAATTATTGGTATATAAACGATCTTGATTAGAATACACCGCTTGTCCTTCTGGAAGCTTAATGACCACCGAAGGCTTTAATGCAAACTCAGTCATCTGCATATTTGTCGCTTTTAGATATCCTAAAAATACTGCCGAGGTGCTGCCATCTTTAACATATGAAATGTTCCAGTGTAACTTATCACTATCTACAGCTTCAAACAGAAGACACTTCGTATCGAAATCCACTTTAAAAAATCCTGGATGAAAAAAACCATTCAACGAACAAACTTGAAACTTTTCTGGAGGACGTAAAAATTTTTCAATAGGATTTGCTTGATAAAACCCAGAAAATCTTTTTGTCAGTAATTGATCTAAAAAAACTTCAGACATAATTCCAGACCCAGTATGTGGAACTCCAAAAACATGCCCTAACTCATGAATAAGAGCATAGTTCAAAAGCTTCTTATAGCGCCAAGCCTCTGGCAGAATGTTTTCATTATTTTGCGGATAAGCATGGGGTCCTTTGTCAGAAGATATATAAATAAATCCTGTTCCTTTCATATTTACTTCATCGTAAGTCTTTCGAACGGATACTCCAATGTAATGGGTGGGATCTTTTAAAAACTCCACTTCTTTAGGTGTTAAAGTTGAATATCCCATTTTAAATTGCAAATCTGCTTGATCACAAAGGGCAACCTCAACAAAATCCTGGGTGGCTAAATTCGCAAATCCAGGGCCACTACGACTAGATCCCGTAAATTCAGTCTTCCAATACTTTATTGATTCTTTGATGACCTCTCTCACGGTATCAGGAGTCGCCGAAAAACTCGAGGCATCTATTTGAACACAATAATTCACCGTCTGAACATTTTTAACAAACCATGGATTTCTTCTGTATGTAAACAGTTCTCCTCCCATGCCTTCCCAATCGCCTTCACCTCCAGCAAAAGCAAGGGAACTAAAAAAAAGTAGACTCAAAAAAATAATTTTACTGTATTTCACCAATTAACCCTTTTAATTTATAAGCCACTTCATCATGACCGAAATTGAGTTCTAAAATTTGCTCAACCCCTCTGGCTTGAGTGGCCAAATAAACTGTAAACTCTAACCCTTGAGCAACATTTGGATAAATAATTTGGCCAGTAACCATCACTGCTGGAATATTTTTTAACTCTCCATTAACAATTCGTTTTAATTGATAGAACGGGATCGCATCGCTCAGTTGAATTTTACCTACGGGAGAAATCCACAAATCCATATTTTGTAAAAAAGGAATCAACCAAAGGTTGTGAAAAGACTCATAGTCTTGTTTTTTTAGTTCAACAACCAAACCATTACTCCCAAAAATCGACAAAGAATCCTCACTACACTCTTCTACAAAAATATTGTTTCTAGACACTTGATCGGGTTGAGAACACTCTGACATACAGTAAAAGTCTGTGCATTGAACTTCACAATGTTCCACGTTACTACGTATTTGCTCTGCTTCTCCGCAAGTGAAGGCCTGACTAAAACTGGGGTTAGAGGTATAAAACCTTAAGGCTTCCTCCACCCCAGGTTGAATTTCAATATCATAGGCAAAAACATTGAAAGAGATAAAAAATACTAAATTGAATCCTGTTAATATTTTTACTACTCGGGTTGCGAACATGTTAACCTCATGGTGTATTGATCCAACTGCCTCGCAAGGTCATCTCCCTCCGTGCTTTCTACAAATACCGATGGATAGTCTTTAGGTCCCATATGAAAATCAAATTGCAAAAACCCCTGATTGTTATTGGTTACCGACATAAATAGAAAGTTGGTATCCAACATATAGTTGTACATTTTGTCTTCTTGAAGAATATGTTCCTGCGCAAGAGGGGCCACTAAAATTTCTTGACCTTGATCTATTGCCTGTTGCAGCTGAGACATGCTCACTTGCTCAGCTCTCCAAAATTTAATGTCACATTCTAGAGTTCCGTCCTCTTTTTCTCCCGGATCAAAAGGCAATTGAAGAGATTTTCTAATCTCTTCATACTCTTGCTTAGTAATATTTCTATCATCTTGAGTATATGTCTCTGATTGTGATGCAAAATCAACATTGGACTTGAGAACGGTTTGAATTCCAGGCAAGGAGGCTTTGATCTCTTCTCCCAGCTGACCACCTAATCCAAAGGGTAAAATAATTTTTATATCGCCCTTAAAGGTATTGCGTAAGCTAAGGTGTCCCTCCTCGATATGCTCTCCAGACATCTCTATAGACACATCAAAACTTTGCACGATCTCATTGCCTTTGTTTTCAACCTTTACGCCAATATCTCCTATCATATTGATGGACCTAAACTTAGCGTCGGTTTGCATATCTTGATTTGGAAAATCAGATTTCATAGAGTAGGCAACTTTGATCGCTCCTTCGCTAACCTGCTCCCCTACAACATTAATTTGAATTCGAAAGGGGCAAGCTGCTCCTGAAATGAGAAAATCAAAAAGGATAAACTTGCTATCTCCAGCTTCCACTGATCCGTTATTTTTAAACTCAGTAGTGCACTCACCCGTATCAATTTTCTCTCCGACAAAATTCTCTTTTCCGGGACCTCGGATTTCACCTGTTCTCTTTTTGCTTTCAATTTCGAGTGCTTTATTAATTCTTCCCACATCAGAAAATACCTGAGTGAGCTTTTGCATTTGCTCAGGATCTATTGCATAGGCCTGAGAAGTAAAAAGTAAAGAAATAACTGCCAGTAAAAAATAGCTCTTCATGAATCCCCCTAAAAGATTTAAAAAAAGCTATTCAACTATAAGTAAGAGAAAAAGGTAACCGATACCTATTCGCTATGCGGAGCATTAGGTACGGACACACTTTGGTGTCCATAGTGCGTTA
>JAGRAA010000573.1 GCA_020435185.1 Bdellovibrionales bacterium
TTCTTGGTCGGTCATTTCATACAGATCAAGAGTCATTTATTCCCTAGTCTTAAATAAAATTCGCAGTTATTTTTTGACCGCAATGTAGGTAACATATGGAGCACCATGAGATTCAATATCGCCTTCACCACCTGGAGAATTTAGGTCATTTTTAATATGGTCGGCGTAGTATACCTTCTTTCTGTATCTAGAGATTAGGTTCTTTTCCAATTCTCGAATTAAGTTAGCGTTCTCATCCCTAAATATTTCGAATAGATTGTATTCTCCATTATATGGCTTACCTTTAGCTCTTTCGTTTAAATCTTCATTTCCAGTAATTCCAACTCGGAAATCAAGCATTTTTTGACCATGAATGATATATTTATCCGCACACTCAAATGCTTTGTCTAAATTTTCTAAAGTCTTCTTTGCTAGTTTGTTTGCCATTTTTTTAATTGGGTCATCGTACATTGATTGCTCCTGAATTCTTTATCAATTTTTGTCTCAAGAATAAGCAAGCCTTACCATATCCTCAGTTTCAATGAATTTCTTATAACCGAAACTTTGAAAAATTGAGTTCTCTCAAATTATTTTTTCCTAAAAATTAATTTGATATTTACTTGTTTCTTCAGCCGTTTCAACATTTCCAATCAGTTTAAAACCAGCCTTTTTTAAAACTTTTATTGATGGAGTATTGGACTTTTTAACGAGCGCCCAAAGAAAACTAAATCCAGCCTCTTTAGCCATCTTACAAACCTCCTGAACAGCAAGGGCCATCACTCCAGGATGTCTCTTGCTTTGCCAATAACCAATTTCACCATTCAGAGATTTTATACCAACTGTTCCGACAATTGCTCCTTTGTGCAAAATTAACCAGTCGAAACGATTTTTCTTCTGTAATCCATCAAAAAGGAGGTCAATAAATACCTTAGCGTTGTCTTGGGTATATCTCTTTCCCTTGAAAATAGATTGGAAAACATTGTCATAAATTTCAGGCTCATCACAGATTAACGCTATCTGAGCTATAGCCTCTTCATTGAGCTTAACTTTTCTAGCACAAGTGAGATCATAGATGTCATCTGTTTTTACACTTTTGATTTTTATAGGGGTTTCTGACATTCGTTCCATGTTTATATAATCCATTAAAAATAGCTATTTGTCATATTGAAATTAGTGTCAGACTAAATCTTTGGCAAATCGAGTGTTCCATCCTCAAGAGTTTTTGTAAAGGGATTGTAAGCGACCTCCCAGAAGTGGCCATCAATATCTTGAAAATAGCCACTGTATCCACCCCAAAAAACATCTTGCGCTGGTTTTATGATATTGGCCCCTAGGGATTTTGCTCGATCTAAAATCTTTTTTACATCAGATTTTTTTACTACATTATGTGCCAAAGTAATTCCAGAAAACCCATTCCCGTCTGCTGGTATCGTGATGTCCTCTGCTAGTAAATTACGAGGATACAAGGCAATCATCCAACCACCCATGTTATAAAAAGCAATATCTTTGCTTTCCTCGTCCTTCGGTTTCCAATCAAAAAGTGACTCATAGAAACTTCGTGATTTTATTAAATTTTTAACTCCAAGAGTAATGATATTTAGCCTTTTCATATTTATCTCCATTACGAACCTACTCTTTTGAGTAACATGCTATAAAAGCGTAGTAAATTTTATTTATTAAGCCCCCATCTAAACGACAAAATTAAATTACTCGATTATTTTCGATTCAACCTTTGCCCGAACAACAAAAAGCGTCATGCAGAATAGATAAATCAAAGCATTCCACTTATTTAAAAATAACCAGCCAAACTGAGCAATTGTGTAACCTAAATACATCGGGTGGCCTACAAGCTTGTAGAGACCTTTGGTGACTTTTTCTCCTCTTTTAGCTGGCGATACCCCTAACTTGGTTCCAAGATCAACGGTGGCCCATGTGACGATAAGAAAACCTAAAATTGTGCAGATATCTGCAATCAAGCTATTTAGTCTGGGTTCAAGTCCAAAGGGTGCAGAAAAATACAATAGCGGAAGTGCGCTAGAAACATAGGCTAAAAACGCCATTTTTTTACTGCCTTCGATTTGGGCCTGTTCTCGTTTGGCCAAAAAGTAGGAAGCTACAAAGTCCCTAAAGGCCAATAATAGAAAAAAGA
>JAGRAA010000574.1 GCA_020435185.1 Bdellovibrionales bacterium
TGGCTCGTTGTGGACTTTCCAAAGTCCAACTTTGGAAAGTACCGACCGAAATATGGATTTTCATTTAAAAATAAAATAGTTAGAGGTCGGAGAGGTACAATCTAACAACATTTTTGTGAGCCAGTTTACTTAAATTAACAAGCCAGCAATACAGGCTGTAGAAAAGGCGGCCAAACTTCCGCCGATGATAGATCGAATACCTAGTTTGGCTAAGTCATGACGGCGAGAAGGAGCCAACTCACCAATCCCTCCGATTTGAATGGCAATAGAGCTAAAGTTAGCAAAGCCACAGAGGGCATAAGAAAGTATGGTCATGGAACGCTCGCTGAGAATGTTAGAATAATCGGCGAGGTGAACATAAGCGACAAACTCATTGAGGACCAGTTTCTCTCCAAGAAGAGATCCTGCTAAGCCGACTTCATTCCATGGAATCCCCATGAGCCAGGCTACGGGTGAAAATATCCATCCTAAGATCATTTGAAAGCTGAGAGGTACGGTGATAGTGGTTCCTTGAAGGTCTTTAGTGAGCATCTCTGGCACCCATTGTTGACCCCAAGATTCAAAACCAATAAGGTTTCCGGTCAATTTAAAAACAGAATTTAAAGCGGCTATTAGTGCAATAAAAGCCAATAGCATAGCGCCCACGTTTAAAGCCATCTTTAAACCTACACTGGCTCCATGTGCTGCTGCATCGATCACGTTGGAGGTTTCACTTTCGTGTTTATCAGTGGGCAGAAAACCAAGAGTCATAGGTTTTTCTGTTTCTGGAATCATAACCTTAGCAAACAGAAGGGCTGCGGGAGCTGACATCACACTGGCTGTTAAAAGATGTCCGCCGATTCCTGGAATGGCCTCTTTTAAAAGACTCACGTAGCTTACGAGTACTCCTCCAGCAACGGTAGCCATGCCGCCCACCATAAGGGCGAAGAGTTCGGATTGAGTCATTTTTTCTATATAAGGTTTGATGACTAAGGGGGCTTCGGTTTGCCCGACAAATATGTTGGCCGCCATACTCAAAGACTCAGCACCGGAGACATTCATAAACTTATACATAAGATAGGCCATGGCTTTTACAATCTTTTGCATGATCCCCAGATGATAAAAAATAGAAATAAAAGCCGAGAAAAAAATAATAGTGGGGAGAATCTGAAGGGCTATGATAAATCCACTTTTGGGAACATTCATAAGGTCTCCAAACATAAATCGGGAGCCTTCTTGGGTAAATCCTATAACCGATAAAATAAAATCATTAGCTCCGACGAACAAAAATTTTAATGGCCCAGCAATGCCTAAAGAGGGAATTCCTAAAATAAGGAGAGCAAAAATGAATTGGAGAAAAAATCCCCAAAAGATGAGTTTAACATTAATCAATTTTTTGTTTTGGCTCAAAGAAAAGGCGATAAGCACAAAGAGAGCTAGTCCGAGAATTGCAATAAATTTTTCCATGAGTTGGGTTTAGATAATGTTGATCGACGGCGCAAGGTAAAAGGTAACAGTTCCCTATTCATCT
>JAGRAA010000575.1 GCA_020435185.1 Bdellovibrionales bacterium
CATAAATTCTATGCAGAGAGGAAAAAATGCATAACATACTAATAATACACATATAATTGATAACTTTTGATCTCTAAGAAAAACTAATCTTACAACAAATTAAATTCTATTTTGAAAAAACTTGAGGGAGTCTAGAGCCCTAGATAGCATTACAGATGTGGGGGGCGATGTAAGCCAGGATGCTTTCGAGGCAAGGATGCTTTGGCATCGTCCTTTTTATTCTGCTGGGAAAAATTCATCTCAAACTATAGAAATAACTTGCAATTTTGTGTGGTTCAGATAAAACATACGTTTTTTAAAGTATTCGACCTGAATGATGAGGAAAGGGATAAGAATGGCAAAGAAAAGTTCAATTGCAAAGAACAATCAGAAACGAGCTAAAGCAGAAAAGTATATTGCCTATCGTAAGGAACTAAAAAAGATGATTGTTAATGAAACTCTTTCCGATGAAGAAAGAGAAATGGCTGCACTTAAATTGCAAAAGCTTCCTCGAAACAGTTCTCTTCACCGAGTCACCAATCGTTGTTTCTTAACAGGTCGTCCTCGTGGCTATCTACGTAAATTTGGTTTATCTAGAATCGCTGTTCGTGAGTTAGCTAACTTTGGTCAGCTTCCAGGAGTAACTAAAGCGAGTTGGTAAGTAATAAATCTGTTTTTTGTGTTTAAGATAGATGCCTCAAGTTTGTATATCGAATCTTGAGGTTTTTTTTAGTTTGAACTAAAGTGGCTAAAGTACTTTTTGTGGTACTTAGGGGTAATATTTTCTAGATCTAAAATGGTGAATAGATCAACGCAATTAAAATCTCTATCAATAGCAGGAAGGCTACAGATTTTTGATCCAGCGCTTATGTATGATTTTAGCAGTGTGGGTATTAATAAGGAAGCCTGTTCTTCGTTTATAAATTCTGTGCTTTCTTTTTTCTCTATTTCATTAAAAGCGTATTCTTGTAATGGGTTGATGTTAAAGCGATCGTCGAAGTGCTCTTTTTTTAAAAAATCATATACGGCCATAGCGGTGTTGTAATCAACGGTATTCAAAGAGGTGCATCCAAAAACATAGTCTGAATTTACTTCGTTCATATAGGTAGCTAGGCCTTTCCATATGAGATAAACTACGTTTGTTCTTCGTTTAGAGGTGGCTACGCATGCTCTTCCGAGTTCAAGTTTTACTTTATTGTTATCTAGTAACTTATTTAAATTAAATTCATTTTCAGAATAAAATTTACTTGTGAACTTAGAGCAAAGCAATCTGTATGTGGCCAAGGTCTCATTTGTCTCCTTGTCTTTCACAAGAATGTGGTCGGCTAAAAGATCAAACTTGTCCCAATCGATAAGGTGTCTGTTTGCCTTTACGCCTCCTAATTCATGATGAAAGACGTCGTAGCGGAGTTGAAGCACATCTAAGAGTTCTTCATAATTTTCAGCCGTCTTTATTTGGAAATTCTTGTAACTAAAATTTATGGGAGCCTTTGCTTTGAAAGTCTTCAATTTGATTCGAGAAAACTCACTCTGAACGTTCTTAAAGAGGGATGAGTCTTTCACTTTAGAAATAGGTTTTTTTATAGGATTCAATTTCATGATATTTCTTATTTAATACTCTATTAAGGTACAGGCAAGTTTTGTTATGAAATAGTGAGGGTTTTAAAAATAGGCTATTCGTCTTATAATATTTTCATATTGCTTTCAGCATTGAACTCCCTCGATCTCATTGGTTAAATGGAGTTATGGGCTTTCGAGAAATTCGTAAACTAAATCGATTTATTGATAAATATTCAGGGCATTGCCGAGTAAGAGAATTGGCTCAGGCAAGCTATAAAAAACACAGCTTTCCAATATACGCCATAGAGGTAGGAAGTCAGGATCCAGAAGCTCCCACTTTTTTTGTAACAGGAGGGATGCATGGAATCGAGAAAATAGGAACTCATCTAGCCATTAACTTTTTAAAATCTATCTGCGAAATGGCAAGCTGGGATAGTGTGACCCAGGAGATGTTAAAGGGGGTTAGGTATGCGTCTATTCCTTTAATTAATCCTGTGGGAATGTTTATGGATTGGAGGTCTAACGGAAATGGAGTTGATCTTATGAGAAACTCTCCTGTTGAGGCTGACACGACTCGAATGAATTTAGTTTCTGGCCACTATTTAACTCCCCATTTGCCATGGTATAGAGGGGCTCCTTACCAGCAAATGGAAGTTGAGACGTCTGCTTTAGATAAGTATTTTTCACAGTATTTGATGTCTTCGAAGTTTATGATTTCTCTTGATATACACTCTGGATTTGGCATGGTGGATAGATTATGGCACCCTTATTCAAAGACAGCGGAGCCATATCCTTGTTCAAAACAAAATGAAAAGTTTAAAAAACTGTTTCAAGAAAATCTTCCCTTTAATATTTATAAAATTGAAGCTCAATCGGATAGTTATTTGATCAGTGGAGATTTTTGGGATTATGCTTTTGATAAATTTTTTGAGCACCACAATGGGGGAAGAGTTTTTCTTCCGTGGACGCTCGAATTGGGATCATGGATTTGGGTCAAAAAAAATATCCGTCAAGCATTTTCACCTTATGGATTCTTTAATCCTGTTCTCCCGCATCGATATGATAGAACAATGAGACGTCACAAACTTCTCTTAGATTTTTTTCTGAGGGCGGTTTATAATTATGATAAATGGTTGTTAAGGCCTGAAAAAGAGGAAGACGTAAAATGAATTATTTGCTTTTAAGGGGACTGGGCAGAACACAAGGCCATTGGGGTGTGTTTTCTCAAAAATTAAAAGATTTGGGGGAAGTTTACTCTATAGATCTCCCTGGATTCGGTGAAGAGTCACAGGCCTCTGTGCCGTTAACCATAGATGAGCATGTTGAGTTTTTAAGAAGAAAATGGCGAGAGCGTGAAGCAGCTGAAGGAAATGTGGTTTTGATTGGACTTTCTTTGGGAGGCATGGTGGCGCTAAAATGGTTGGAAAAATATCCTAAAGATTTTCATGCAGGTGTAATAATAAATTCTTCGTCAGCAAATGGCATGAATCATTTTCGAAGATTACGCCCTAAAGGTGCATATGGTTTGGCTCGAGTCGCATTGGCAAAATCAGATTATGAGAAAGAATTATTTTCTTTAGAGTTAACTTCTTTTAATAATAAAAATAATTTAAGTGTTTTAACAGAATGGTTAGATTTAAGAGAGCGGTATCCTTTAAATCATAAATCTGTTGTTAGGCAGCTGGTAGCGGCTGGGCTTTTTCGAAGACCAAAAAAGATTGATGTTCCTTTGCTCTTTTTGGCTTCTAAGCAAGATAAGTTGGTTAATTATAGAAATACACGAGATTTAGCTAAAGCTCTTAAAGGGGAATTCCATCTGTGTG
>JAGRAA010000576.1 GCA_020435185.1 Bdellovibrionales bacterium
AACTTACAAAAGTCAAAAAGTAGAAAGTATCTTAAGTCTTATGTCTGACAATGGAACCCCCATTGAAGTCCAAAAAGCTGTGCTGGGAACCTTTCAAAAAACTAAATTAGTGACCTTGGAATCCTGCGGAAATAAACGCTTTTGTGCGTACGTTACTTTTGAAGATAAAAACTTAATACAAGATGGACAAAAGGTTTTTTTGGCCAATAAAAATCAATTTTTTGGCAAAGTTGTACAAGTGAGCAAAAACCAAAACAATTTAAATGGGATGTTTTTGGTTGTAGTAGAGAATCAGAACAAAGAAGCACTTAAGATTTTAGACGATCAGAAATTCTTGGTTTCTGAGATCATTACCTCAACTTTTGGTGGAGTAATAGCGCTCCCCCATTCGGCATTTGTCTTTGAAGAAGACGGTCTTTATGTGTGGAAGGTCAAAGAGGATCGTAAGACAGTTGAGAAAGTAAAAGTGCAATCTTCGGATGAAAATTATAAAACAAAACTTGTTCGATCTGGGATTAATGAGGGAGACCTTATTATTACTAGAGGACAAAGTCAGATAAAAGAATTTCCTCATGTACAAATCATTGAGGATGCTGTGTCTGAAAAAAATCATGAAGCTTCGATTTAAACTATTTAAGGATTAATAATTATGATTGAAATATTTGTAAAACGACCTGCAACAACAGTAATGTTTGTATTGTTTTTTGCTCTTCTAGGGATTGTCTCATTTTTTAATTTAAATGTAGAACAGTCGCCTAGGATTGATTTCCCTCTTGTCAACGTAACAGCAGTCTATCCAGGGGCTTCTCCTTTAGAAGTAGAAACTCAGATCATAAAAAAAATTGAGGATGCTGTGGTCGAAATCTCAGAGATTAAAAAGATTGAAAGTCGATCTTTTGAGAGTATGGGTTACGTGTTGATAGAGTTTTATCTTTCAGCAGATGTAAATAACAAATTGATTGAAGTAAAAGATAAGGTAGAAGCCATTCTTAGCGAACTTCCTGCAGGAATTGATCGTCCCATCGTACAAAAGGTAGATCCCTTTGCTAAATCGGTGGTTTCTCTTGCTTTAACGAGTGATAAGCATTCATTAACAGAACTTTATGAATATGCAGATAATGTATTAAGTAACCAGTTTTCAAAGATCGCTGGGGTTGGGCAGGTAGAAATTTTTGGTGGAAGAAAGCGTCAGATCCGAGTTGAGCTTTTTCCTGATCTTATGAAACAAAAATTTATATCTATAGATAAGGTGATTAGTCAGATTAGAGCAAAAAATATTACCGTTCCGGCGGGAAATATTGAGCAGTCTACCTCTTCAATAACGGTTCGATATGAAGGGGAGTTTGCTACGGTCAAAGAACTTCAAGATTTTCAACTAACGACATCGGATGGGAATCGATTTCCACTAAAGGATATAGCCAGAGTTTATGACGGTCAGGCCGATATGGAGACTGGCGGACGCTTTAATCAAAAAGAAGTGGTTTCTCTTTCTATTAAAAAAATATCTGACGGAAACGAAATTAATGTTTCTAAAGGTATTAGAAAAATATTAACACAAATTCAACCGAACCTCCCAGAGGGAATGAAGCTTGAGATAGCTACGGATAGTTCGTTGACTATTCAAAGAGAAACGAAATCAACTTATATTAGTATTGCTATTGGAATTCTACTGACAGTCCTTGTGTTATTGTTTTTTACAGGAAATTGGCGGGTGACTTTAGTGGCCGCTCTGGTTATTCCCATTTCAATTGTGTCTTCTTTATTTTTGATGGATATAAGCGGGTTTACGATTAACTTTATCACTTTATTGGCTGTGGCGACCTCTTTGGGAACTTTAATAGCAAATGCTATTGTGATTATTGAAAGTGTTTTAGAACACTTGCAAAAAGGGGAGAGTTCTGCGAAGGCCGCTATTGAAGGAACAAAAGATATGATTGTCCCTATTATGGCTGCTGGAGGCACAAATTTAGTGGTGTTCACTCCTATCGCCTTTATGGGAGGTATCATCGGTCAGTTTATGCTTCAGTTTGGATTGACCGTTGTTTATGCCACAATATTTTCTCTAATGGCCTCATTTTCACTCACGCCAATGCTTTGTGCACTTTTATTGAAGCCGGCAAAAGAGAAATCATGGATCGTAAGAATAGCCGATACGTTAGTGCAGTTTTTAATTAGAGAGTATAAATTTTATTTCGATATTCTCATGCGCTATAAAATTACTACATCCATCGTGATGGTCGCGATGTTTATTGGCGCATTTAGTGTAGCTGGTTATGTGGGGAATGAATTTATTCCTGTTTCTGATAAAGATCGGATTGAAGTAAAATTGACCTTGCCCTTGGGAAGCAAAGTTGAGCTTTCTCAAGAGATTGCGGAGAAAGTTGAAAAGCTTTTCTTAAATAAGAACGGCGTAGATTCTGTATTCACAGTTTTGGGAGAAAACGGTGAGCAGAATGCGTCTGTGGTTGTTAATTTACTACCGGCGGCAAATAGAAGTGTTTCGGATTTAGATATCATTAAAGAGGTCACTCCTCAATTGGCCCAAGTTTCTGGCGCAGAAATCGAAGTTGTTCGGGGAGACGGAGGGGGAGGAAGAAACGCCGATATATCTATCAATGTGGAAGGCGATGATTATGAAAATATGGTGAAAGCCTCTTATGTGCTAATGACAAAAATGAAAGACTCGGGATACTTTCGATCTTTGGTTTCGTCGTATAAAGATCCTAAGCAAGAGCTCAGTTTTATCCCTGATAACGGAAAGCTAGAAAAGTACGGGGTTCAAAGTCAATCCATGGCCTCTATTTTGAGATCGTCTATTTATGGAGATGATTCTAATATTTTTCGACAGAAGGGTGAGGAGTACGACATAGTTGTTAAATTGGCTAACGAATATGTAGACTCAGCAGATGTAACAAAAGATTTATTTGCTATTTCTAATACGGGATTGGTGCCAGTAAAAGAATTGGGATCCTTCGAATATAAAAAGTCGATTCCTACTATATTCCGAAG
>JAGRAA010000577.1 GCA_020435185.1 Bdellovibrionales bacterium
GATAGTAATAGCGGTGTCATTGGTTTTGAAATTGACATAAAGCCGATTTCCTTTGACTCTTCTTTAAAAGATACAAATTTCCTCGGTATTACCATTTTACAGGTTTCACCGATATAGTGCTGTCCACTCTATAGATTCTTGTTTCTCTATAGAGGCTCCTAACTTGAAGTCCGCCGCTCTATCCAACTGAGCTACGGGGCCAATTTAGTTTATTGAACTAACTTCCAAAGAAGGGGTCTCCCATCCTGTGTTTGACCCCTTCCGATGGAAGTATGAAAAATGTTATCTTAAGCAAAAGAATACTGTTAACCCAATGGTTAAGATGATCATAAGGATTATGATCGCCATAAGCATTCTTAAACGCTTAACAGCTTTAGCCCATTCCCTTCTCTCTTCATCAACACTAATATCTTCCATAGCACCAGAGAAAGCTATTAGCCATATAAGGTGCTTCTGTAATTTGGGATCTTGCTGGACCCTTTCGTTAAATTCAGATTCCTCTTTGTCAGTCATTTGACCAGACAAGAATTTTAGTATATCACTTTTCCTTTTCATCGTCCTTATTGATTAACAATCCCTGTAGTTACTCATCCCTATCCTAGGATGATGTTCTCCCTTTTTCTTTTTCTTTCCGTTGTTAAAGAACAAGAGAATAGCTGCTACTAGTGCCAGCACAGCAGCAACAATAAAGAATTTATTGTCTTGGTAAATACCAAGGGAAAGAAAAGTAATTCCAGATGCCAGTAAAGCAAAGATCAAGATCAGTTTTTTTTTCATGACATTATTTTATTTTATTCTTCTTCTTCTGCCATCTTCGAGATTATTGCCAATCTCCTCTTATATTCATCATCCCATTGCTTTATGAGACGAGCAATGTTTTCCTGCTGAATAGTTGAAGTGACAGAATGATAATATGCTTCAAGCTCATTCTTTTGATCAAGGGCTTCTTGAACCCATTCAGTGTTGTACTTCATAATTTCGTTTTAATCACAAAGTTTTATGAAATAATCGTCACTTATTTGATGATAATACACTTTAGTCAGCTTATCTAGAAGCTCTTGTTCACTACTCACTTTTGCTATTCTCTTTTCTAACCTTCTCAACTGGCTAAGTGAAATTACACTCTCTAAACTTTCGCCAGCTTTAACTCTATCCGCAAGCTCCTTCCCAATATAATACTTACACTTTGGGTTGAGTGCGCCGGCTCTGTAGTCTTGATAAGTCTTCTTAGCCATTTTAAAAAGATTTGAGAGGACTTTATTTACTAAATGTATAAGCTGTCAGATAATAAATAAAGTCCTGTTAGAGAGCCTTAAAATCCGTCTAGTAGTCTTCCTCAACTAGTGCATAAGCAGGCGAAGGATCCAGTTTTTGTTTGAGTTCCTCGATTTTCTTCTCATCAGTATTCCCTGAATCGAAGATCCAGAGAACAGAAATTATATTTGGATTCCATTCTCGCCGCTGAATCCTGAAAACAGCGTAGTACTCTCCCGATCGGTGGGCCAACCCATTCGACAGTCCAATTGTTCCAAAACACTTTTGGTGATAGTGCGTCAGAACTTTCTCCACAAGCTTCTGATACCCAACATAAAAAACAATATCTGGAGAAAAATCCAGGAATGCTTTCAGTTGGATCTGAGCAATACGCTCTCTATTCCGACCCTGAGACATACTCAGGTCAAGGTCGTAAAAACAACCAAAGAATTCGATATTTTCGTTATCCATAATACTTGCTTTTTATATAAATTTAATCTCTCCAAAACTCATCACAGTAACCATAGGTATGATAATCATCTCGACCATCATAAGTATTGCTAACATTCCACCCACGTTTATCAATATTTCTCTTCCTCTCTCTAGCTTTAGCAACTCGTGCATCATGCACTTGTTGCAAAGTCAGATATTTAGATAGAGGTTCTCCACTTCTTACCTTAGCAGCATTTTCATCACCTATGTAATAGCAACAATTAGGAGTCAATGCTCCTGGTCGCCATCTATTTAGCTTCTTTCTTTTTTTGTCATTTCTCTTTTTCTTTTTTTTCTCCCAATTCTCCTTCAGCTCATGATCAATAACCATAAGTCGCTTATCATCATTTGATATCTCAAGCTTACCTGGATTTGCAATAAACGCAACAGCAAAAGCGGGTAAACACACAAGCCACCAACCATTAAATAGACTAACATAACCCACAATGGCAAATATAAGAGCGACGATAGAAGCTACCTCCTCTGGTTCTATGTTGAACTTTTTCATATTAATAAAATAACTCGTAAAAATAGGGTTAGGAATAAAGATCAAGGGTAGCAGAGAATACCCTCTCACTGTACGTGCTTTCTCAAAACAAACAAAACCCGGTGACAAAAGAACCTGACCCATCTTATCTCTGCATCAGATAGATCAGCCCATTTCTTACTCCCGTTGCAAAAGCTCTGGGAGATCAGCTTTGGAGATGCTCTCTCCGATCTTCTTTTCTTGCTTGCTGGCTGAATCATAGGCCCACATGGACCATCGAATGATCCCGGAGTCGTCGTAAAATGCCCGCGCTGCAGACTCGATATATTCTTCCCTTGATGTGGCTCCGGTCTTCCCGGAGAAAAAGCTGATCCACTGCCGGGAGGTCGGTTGGCAGTAATCAGCGGACTCAATCACCAGGGTAATTTCTCCTCGACTGGTCTGGAGGGGAGCCGAGTAGATGATCGACTCGATCGACTCGTCGGTCAGGTCGATTACCGGGTCGACTGCAGCCTTACGGACATTGGTCCGGTCGAAGTACGGGTCGTCATTGATGCAGCCGGAACTGATCAGGATGAACACGAAAAGAATGGCCAATCCTAGGCCGAACACAACGTTTTTCATAACAGAATCTATTTTAAAATGGTAAAATACACATTTACAGATCAGAAGAGTACTCTTTAATTCTCTTCTTGTAGTAAGCAACATAGCTCTTGGATGTAGCTATAAAACAAGAAGGAGCATTTAGTTTTATAAGTTCAGCTAAATGCGCTTCTTCTCGTTGAAGCATTTTTCTTGTTGCTTCAATTAAGTACTCCCTAGTTTGTGCTTCCATCGCTAGTAATCCAATCTTCTCTCCCAGACTTTATCGAAAGCGGCCTGTTCAGCAGGGTCCCACTCGGGGATCACAGTGCGAAAATGTGGCATGTTTAGCCACGGCCACGGCTTTTCATTGTAATCATACTCCCCTTTGAGCGGGCCATCATTGACCCATGCTTTCGTTACTGGCTTCCAGTCAGAAGAACGGTAAGCCTTCAGCATACCAGTCTCACTAACATGTTCGGTAGCCCAAACAGTTTTGGGCCAGTATTCGATATATTTGCCCAACCACTGCGGATGGTGGCCAATCTCAAAACAATGATCACCGAAGTGGACGAACCACAGATGACCATCGTTGTTATATTCGAGCTCGACTCCGCCATTATCTTTGATAAGACGGAGGAACTTTTCCTCGTCCTTGTTCTTCAAGCGTGGATCACTCGAATCCAGCTGCTCACGAAAAATAATCCCCATGATTTCTTTAGTTTAACGATTGCTGATAAATATAAAAAGGTGCATAGCACCTCATGTATTCATAAACCAGTGTTTCTAACTCTTCGAATAGAATCACCACCTCATCTCCCCTGGTTTCCTCCACTTTGGAGAAAAATACGAAGATTAGAAACTTGTTCTTGAGTTCTCCGAAGATATCACAAAAGAACTTCCCTTTATGAAGAACATCCTGAATAGGGTCTTCATCATTAAAAGAACTTATAACCTCCCCTTGTTCAGTGAGGAAGTCGATAAGGTCTTTTATCAGATCAGCACCAGTATCGGCGCTGTGTTCCGTGCAGAATTCTCTTATGAAGGAAAGCCTTTCGATAATATCTAATACGGCCTTTCTCCTTCTTACGTATAGCTTCTCCATA
>JAGRAA010000578.1 GCA_020435185.1 Bdellovibrionales bacterium
ATGCGGTTAATCCTTGATCGTGGTATGGAGAAATGAATATGGAGTATTTATCCCAAGTGTTAGGTAAAAATGCTGCATCGGGGACTAGTGGCCCTTCAATATTTACTCCATTATATTTCATGTGTTCTATAGTGGGTTTAATTATTTGCATTTCTTCTGATCCTATTAACCCATGTTCCCCAGCATGAGGATTCAACCCAATAAATCCAATGGGTCTATTTTTTTGTTCTGTACACAAAAGGTTTACAACGACCTGTGCCGTTTTTATAGACTCCTCTAAGTTAACCTTATTTATATAGCTGGGAATCATCTTAACTGGTATATGTCCAGTCAAAAGGAGAACATTAAATTTGCTTCCTAAAAAGGTCATGTAAACCGCTTTTGCACCGGAAACTTTTTTTAAAATTTCTGTATGTCCAATTTGATTGTATCCAGAGTTAACAATTTCTGTTTTAGATAAGGGCCCAGTTACAAGTGCGTCGCACACTTCATTGAGGCAAGACTCCGCGGCTATTTCTACCCATTTAGCGGGAGGATGTTCAGACGTTACCACAACAATATCTTCATTTTTATTTATTGCCTCTTGAAGACTCTTTACTTCTACATAGCTGTGACCATTTGAAATCTTCGACAAGCAAAACTTATCATCGAATTTAGATCTAAATACGATATATTGAAAATCTTCATCTTTATGGATTTGGGCTAAAGCTTTATAAGTAACCTCAGGACCGACTCCGTCAACATCTCCAGTGGTGATAAGGATTCTTTTTTTTTTCATCTTAATTAATTCTCACAAAAGCTGAGGTCCGCTTATCGGTAAGCCAAGTTTTAAATCGCTTTTGAAATTCCATTTTTGTTAATTCAATTCTAATACGCTCTTTTTCTTTTGAAAGCGTAGGGCTTTCTACAATAGTTTTCTTTAGTAGTCTTACTATATGAAATCCAGCTTTTGTTTTTATGATTCCAGAATACGATCCAACTTTAAGATTTTTAACTGTGGTTTCTATCTCTGATAGCATTTCCCCAGATTTGTAAGTTCCTAATAGTCCACCATCAGCAAAATTTGGATCTTCACTATATTTTTCTACCACATCTTCAAAGCCAATATTTTTGTTAAGTTCATCTAAAGCCTGTTGAATTTTTTGTTTAGCTCGATTGGGATCATTTTTAATTAAAGTAAGAATATGCGCAATTTTGTATTCAAAAGCGACAGACTCTTGAGCGCCTTTATGCGATATATAGTAGCTGGTGATGTCTTCGTCTGAAATTTTAATTTTTGATGTGATGACCTTTTCAATGAGAGACTTTCTTTCTAGGCTAGTTTTTATAAAGTCTTGGTAGTCAGAAAATAAAATGCCTTTTTCCTTTAGAGCGGCTTTCAATTGAGATCTTGATACGTTATTCGCTCTAGATATTGTTCGGATTTCTTTTTCTACTCTTTCAAAGGGGACAGATAGATTTTGTGCTTTAACTTCTGAGTCTAAAAGTTTTTGATCGATTAAGAAATCAATTAGTTTTTTTTCATTTTTTAAAAGCTCTTTTGTATCTACGATACTTAAAAAAGCTTCATCGATAAGGCCACCGTTTTTAAGTTTATTTTTATAATCTTCAACGTCGGACTTAGTAATAAATTCTGAGTTTACAATAGCGACAATGCCTTCGACAACTTTTGCAGAGCTACTAAGAGTGAAGAATAATATAAAAATTACTAACCACTTATTCATGTACTTCCTTTTGTCACGACAGAAATTTTATTAATAATTTCATCATTTTTATAAAACTTAATTTTTCTAAATTGAGCGTCTAACCAAGCTACGTATTTAGCCTGTTCCCTCTTTTCCATAAGGGTTCGCACTATTTTATCTTTAACGCTTTCGTATGGGTAAACGCCAGCATTTCTTTTACCAAGAACTTGAATTATGTGGAAGCCATATTCACTCTGGACGATAGGAGCAAATGAACCGACTCTCGTATTGAATACTTTATCAAAATATTTTGTAACGCCTTTTTCTATCCATCCTAAATGACCTTTGTTTTCTGAATCCGGAGTTACCGAATATTTGGATAACTCGTCCATAGAAGATCCTCTGCGTAACTTTTTCATAACCATATTTGCATCGGATTGACTTTTTAACACTATTTGTCGCAGCTTTACAGATTCTGAATAAGAAAAGGTCTCTTTGTTAGTCTGGTAGTAGGTTTTTAGCTCTTTTTCCGTTGGAGGAACAATATCCTCTCTTAGTTTTTGAAGAATCTTTTCTTGTAAAAGCTGATCTCTGATCTTTTTTCTCCACTCTTTTAAAGTGATTTGTTCTTTAGCCAACTCTTCTCTAAAGCTGATGTCATCACCGTAATTCGCCCTAACTCGATCAATCTCTTGATTTATTTCAGAAGTTTTAACAAACAAACCTTGCTCCTGAGCCCACAATTCAGAAATTGATCTTACAATAAAGTCATTAATGATAGTTTGCTTTGTTTTTTCTATATACTTTGTGTCTTTTACAACAAAAGCATCTAAGTGCTTAAGGTGGTTAGCTAAAGCCACAGAAAACTGTTCGGTAGTCATTTCAATGGCATCGATCTTTAAGACTACGGAATCTTTAACATTTTGTTTTTGTTTACACCCAAATAATAACAATAGGGTCAGTAAAAACCCTGATTTTAGAATTTTCATAACTAGGAGAATAACTTATTTAAGGCCTTTTAGAGCAGCTTTATTTATAGAAATTTTGTACTTTCTCTTTAAATCTCTGAAAAACTGGTCAAATATTTTCTTTCTTTTAGCCTCGAAGACAACCGCTCGGATTTGCCTTCTATCAGCTTCTTCGAAATTTTTGCGAATTCCAGTGGTTTTGATGATATGAAAGCCAAAACGGGTCTCTACCAAGATAGGGTGAATTTTCCCAATAGGGGTAGATTTGGCGGCATTATAATAAGTGGGAACTGCAGTAACTTTAGACTGATATCCAATATCGCCACCAGCAGCTTTACTAAGTGAGTCATCAGAGTAAAGTTTCACCAGTTCTGGAAAAGGTCTTTTGCTTTTTTTGACTTCACTTAGAATTTCAGTGGCTCTTTTTTTAGCAAGAGCTTTTTCAGAGGCACCGGCTCCTGGTTTAAATTCGATCAAAATATGGCTAGATCTAATTTCT
>JAGRAA010000579.1 GCA_020435185.1 Bdellovibrionales bacterium
CACACTATAGATTTTGTCCCAGAGTACGATGAGATTCACACAGATCCAAATGAGACTGGGCAGCAAATAATAACCTTGCATGATGGATCACATCTGATTTTACATCCGATTGACGCCCAAACCCATAATGTGAACGACCGATTCTCAGCCATTGAGAAACTCACTACGGCCAGGGAGGAGCACAAAGTGTTGACAGGTTTGTTTTACTTAAATGAAAATAAACCCAACCTTATGAAGTCACTTGAATTGGTAGAAACTCCATTGACACAAATCCAAGAATCCGACTTAAGGATTACCCAAAATCAATTGGATGAAATTATTCAAGATTTTCTATAATAAACTCGAACTCATGAACATAAATACCAGCCATAGGAGTCCTCGTTGATAAAACAAAAAGCTCAAGTCCGAGCCCAAAAGGTCGTAAAAACTATAGTCTCTCCCATCGAACGATTTTTAGCTTTAGAAACCTCCGGCGGAATACTACTTGTGGTTTGTACAGTTATCGCCATGTTTTGGGCTAACTCCCAATGGGCAGAAAGCTACCATGACTTTATTCACTTTCCCTTAGCCATCAAAATTGGAGACTTTGTCCTTGAAAAATCTCTACATCATTGGGTCAACGATGGCCTCATGGTGGTTTTCTTTTACGTTGTTGGATTAGAAATAAAACGAGAACTTGTTGCGGGAGAGCTCTCCACACCTAAAAAAGCAGCTCTCCCAATGCTGGCCGCTCTTGGGGGAATGCTAGTTCCAGCTGGAATTTATGCTCTCTTTAATGTTGGTGGCCCTGGAGCTCATGGATGGGGAATCCCCATGGCAACGGATATTGCCTTTGCTGTGGGCATAGTTACCATGCTCAATAAAAAAGTTCCCTTTTCTCTAAAGATATTTCTCTTAGCCTTGGCCATTGTGGACGATCTTGGTGCTGTTATTGTGATTGCTACATTTTATACCGAACAAATCTCCACCCACGCATTAGGTATTGCTGCATTAGCCATCGCTTTAATTTCCCTATTAAACCTAGCTGGAGTACGTTCATTTTTAATTTATATATTGCTGAGTTTAGTGGTTTGGCTAGGCGTACTGGAAAGCGGTATTCACGCCACCATAGCTGGTGTAATCATCGGATTTTTAACACCTATTCAACCTTTTACAGACAAGAAAACCCTGCTTAAGAGCATCGATGAACTGGCCGAGGATCTGGCTAAAAGAATTCCGAACAGCAATGCCGACGCCCTTGAAAAACTCGAATTAACAAACGAAATAAAAGATGAACTCCACTCTTTGGGTCAAAATATTCGCGATATAGAGTCCCCTCTAGAGCGTTTAATTCATATCTTTCACCCCTATGTGACATTCTTGATCATGCCTATCTTCGCTCTCGTCAATGCTGGTGTTCATATAGAGCACTTCAATTTAGCCGATTTCTTTAACCAACCTGTTTCTGTTGGGGTTGTTCTTGGTTTATTATTAGGCAAACCTATTGGTGTGGTATTAGCGAGCATAATTGCCGTCAAACTCAATTTGGGAAAATTACCCAATGGAGCCAATTGGTATCAAATGGCCTGCATGGGGGTTTTAGCTGGGATTGGCTTTACTATGGCACTTTTTGTCAGTGGATTGGCGTTTAAAAGCCCAGAATTGCAAATGGAGGCAAAACTGGGAATTCTTATAGCCTCGTTGCTCGCGACTATTGTTGGAGCCATAATGCTGCTGGCCTCTAAAGATGTGAGCCCTTCAGAAAATTCACCCAAAAGTGATGACCAGTAGTACTTGACGAGGTTGAACCATACCTTTATATTTACGATCTTTAATGTGGTCGAGTAGCTCAGCTGGATAGAGCATCTG
>JAGRAA010000580.1 GCA_020435185.1 Bdellovibrionales bacterium
ATAGGCTTTGGACCTAAGATTTTTAAGATTAAAAAAGGTGAAACGGAGTATGCGGTCTCCCTTATTCCATTAGGCGGCTATGTCAAAATGTTTGGAGATGATCCTCTAAATAAAGACTCGATTCCAGTCGCTGAAAGAGATCGCAGTTTTACGTTCCAAGGTAAATGGGCCCGATTCTGGATTGTGATGGGGGGACCTCTCGCCAATTTTGTGATGGCCTATTTTATTTTCTTCTCCCTCCTGATGATGGGAGAAAAGGTTCCTGAAATTAGAATGGGAATTATTCCAAAAGATTCAAGTTTTTATGAAAAAGGACTTCGCTCTGGAGATCGGGTCCTTCGTGTTAATGAGAAAGAGGTCTTCAATCCCACTGATTTGATGCTCGATGCGAGTGAGACTCTCAAAACAATCACTGTACTCAGAGGAAGTGAAGAGAAAAAATTAGTGATTAATTGGAAGAGCGATAAGTTTTTCAATGAATTTGTTAACTATCCTCCAGCCTTGAGAAAACCTATTATTGTGGATCCAAAGGGCGAGTTGTACGGTTTGAGTTTTGATTCTAAAAAGATAGATTGGAACCTATCCCTCGATCAAATTTCTGAAATATATAATGGGGAGCAACCTCTTTATATGTACAAAGTTGTTGAGGACAAAACCCATCCCGAAATTGGATTTAAACAGACTGGGAACTTCATCTCAAAGATTAGTTTGCCCAGCCGTGGAGAGGATTCGTTATACCAATCTCTTTTTGGCAAAAACTTTAGACCCCTCGATCTGAAGATTGAATCGGTTAATATCAAGTCCCCCGCAGAGAAAGCCGGTATTAAGAGTGGTGATATCCGATTGAGCCTCAATGGCAAAAGCGTCGCTTCGTTTGAAAACTTAAGGGACTCTCTTCAGGAAATAACAGGCGATAAAGTGACGTTAAGGCTTTGGAGCGACCAAAGAGAAAAGGAAGTTGTCGTTCAACCAGAAGTGAAGGAAGTCGATGGAAATTCACTCAAATTAATCGGTGTTTATAGTGCCGTTGAATACCAAGGCATTCGTTTTATCGAAACACCTGCAAAAAGTTTTTTAAGTGCTTTTACGTTCTCATTTACGAGGACTTGGGAAACGATTGTTAAGACGATACAATCTTTTAAAAAGCTCGTTTCCAATCAGGTTAGTTTCAAAACTGTTGGTGGTCCTCTCTCGATAGGCAAAGTGGCATCAGATAGCTTTAACACGAGTATTAGTTATTTTTTTCAACTGATGGCGCTTATCTCAGTTAACCTGGGTGTTATTAACCTCTTTCCTATCCCTGTTCTCGATGGAGGACATATTATGTTTATCATTTTAGAGATTATTAACAGAGGGCCAGTTTCGAGAAAAAAAATGGAGATTGCACAACAATTCGGACTTTCTGTGCTTCTACTTTTAATGTTTGGAGCTTTATATAACGATTTCTCGAGGTTTTTTTAGTGGTATCAATCTATTTAGATACATCAACTTATATGCGACTTGGGGTT
>JAGRAA010000581.1 GCA_020435185.1 Bdellovibrionales bacterium
CTCATAAAGAAGAAAGACTGTTGGCAAAAAATAAATATCACGACTTTACTGACACCGACAATGCTGAGAGAGTTTTTAATAGTATAACTAAAGAGCTGCTTTAGATTTATTGTCTACAACTCTGTTTTTGAAACACTCCTCAAGACAAGATCGGTGAACTTCTCTCCGTATTTATCTACACTGTATTCAAGAGATGTTTTGACTGATGCCTGTTTAAACTGAAGTAATTCTTCTTCGGATAAACTGACAACCTCGCCCATCTTTTCAGCGAGACTTTCGGGAGTTTTATCAGCAAAATAACCATTTTCTCCATCTATCAAGTACTCAGACACCCCTGCTACTCGAGTAGATATTAGTGGCGCACCAAAAGCCAAACCTTCCATAGCGGCTATGCAAAAACCTTCATGATCAGATGACAGCAAAGTGAAGTCGCTCATTAGGTAATATTTTTTAATGTCAGTGCGGGCAGATAAAAGAATGACTTTATCTTCAATCTTATTCTCAGTGATCACCTTTTCAATGTCAGGCTTAAGGAGGCCGTCACCAATTATTAATAGCTTGGAATCTGGGTGTTTTTTTAGAAATAGTGCAAAAGCTTTTACCATTCTTACATGGTTTTTTTGTTTTACTAGCCGACCTACCGTAAAAAATAAGTTTTCATTTTCTTTTATTCCATATTCCCTTCGATATTTTTCCCTCTCACCGGCATGTGTAATTTTAAATGCCTCGATTGCCTTAACATCTACGCCGTTATGAATAACTGTAAATCTATCAATCGGAATATTTTCTGTTTTTGACAAATGCTCAGCCACCATATTGGAATCAACAATAGTTGTGTAAGAGAGTGTATTAAGTGACTTATTTATAAATCTCTGTAATTTACCTTTTCCGTCATTTGTGTTGTGCTCGGCTGTAATAACTTTGAAACCTAAAAAAGGTTTAAGAACCCTTACGATTGTGTTACTAAGAAACAAAGAAGATTTAACTATATCTGGCTTAAATTCTCTAATAATTGAAATTAGCTGGAGCCAACTCTTGAAATCTTTAAGACCGTGGAAATTTAATTTCTCCACCCTTACACCCTCTGGTAATAAATCGTAAAAATTATTCTGATCTGACTGAGTCAGCACTATAAGCAATATTTCGAATTTGTCTTTGTCCAAAGTTTGCACCTGGTCTAGAGCCAATTTCTGAACACCCCCTACGGCAAAGCTATTCTCTACAATGGCCAGTTTAATTTTATTCTGGCTCATAGCTACTAATGGTATTTTCTAGACCTTCCTCAAAACTAACCTTAGGTGACCAATCCAGCTCATCTTTTATTTTTGAAGTATTCATAGAGTATCTAAAATCATGTCCAAGCCTATCTTCGACGTATGATATGCTGGTTTCGTCTTTGTCAAAACTTTTTAGTAACTCTAAGGTTAATTCGTAATTTGTCATCTCTAGTCCACCTCCCACATTGTATATTTCACCATTATGACCATTTTCAAACACAGCATTAATGCCACTAATACAGTCTTCCACGTATAACCACTCTCTGATTTGCTCACCTTTCCCACACAAGTTAACCTTCTCTCCTTTTTGCAAAAGGCCGATAAATCTTGGAATCAACTTGGAAGCATCTTGATTTGGTCCAAATGTATTACTAGATCTTGTAATAACTGTGTTTAAGCCAAAAGTCTCATGGTAAGAATTAACCAACATTTCTGCTCCTGCTTTTGAGGCACTATATGGATTACGTGGATTTAATAAATCTTTTTCTGTAAATGATTCTCCTGTCTTATCTAATGACCCATAGACTTCATCAGTTGATATTTGATGGAATC
>JAGRAA010000582.1 GCA_020435185.1 Bdellovibrionales bacterium
CTTCATTTAATCAGGGCGGTGTTGGGGCGTTTGGACTTTTGTACACAATCCAGCTTGATAGTTTTACGGTTTGCTCTATTACTGTTGGTCTTTATGGTGAGAAGACTACAACACAAATAAGAGAAATCACCGTTGTCCCTTCTGGGTCACACACGGTAAAGATAACAAAGCATACCACTACAACAAATACACCTAATATCACTGGTTCACTGTCATATATTTTTATATGAACAATAATTCTGTATACAAAGCTTTACTTCGCGGGATAGAGAGACAAACATACCCTAAAGAAAAGCAATCAAGAAAAAAGAAGAACGATAAGCCTGAAAAACTTGTCGAGAAAGACGTTCTTGCGTGGTGTGAAAAAAACAACATATCAATGCACGTTATTGAATCAAAGGCTGTTTATTCAGCCACTGCCGGCAGATACTTGTCAGGTAAAGCAGAACCAGGATTCCCTGATTTAGTTGGGAATAATAAGGCCGGACTATCAATGTATGTAGAGCTTAAGGCAAAAGATAGACGTTCTAATTTAAGTATTGAGCAATATGAATTTTTACTATCTAAAATAAAAGAAGGTTGTTTTGCTGTCGTGGTAGATTCA
Organism: Bdellovibrionales bacterium; assembly: GCA_020435185.1. Classification (GTDB taxonomy): domain Bacteria; phylum Bdellovibrionota; class Bdellovibrionia; order Bdellovibrionales; family UBA1609; genus JAGRAA01. The sequence goes on from JAGRAA010000582.1 coordinate 605, forward strand.
GATAAAAGGCTTGAAGAATATTATTTTACTTTTTTAAATTCAAAAAGCAGGGAAGGATATTTAAAGGGTGTCCTTCCCGTGCCAAAAGCATTGAAGAAAATAGAGTCTAGAGATGATCCTCACGGTCTTTGTTTTTAAAGACAAGATCTATCACGGTTGTCGTAAATTTTTTTTGATCCCCTATCATGCCAAGGTCATCAAAGATTTCTGCAACTTCATGCTTTTGAAATCCTAATCCATATAAAGCCACACACATCGACGCCACATAAGACTTATAGGCTGTGTGTGGTGTTTGAAGCTTGCCGAATGGACAAGCCTCCTTTACAAATTGTTTAATTCTGTCGATATCCTTCATGCTAGAATGGTATTTCTTCTTTATCGTTGAAACCACTGTCTGCTTTTTTAGACTCTGGATTGGCCTTTTGAATAGCCGCGTTTTCAACGTCTGCATACTCTTTAATCCATAGCTTTGGTCTTCCTGAATCATCATGCCCAGTACAAGACATCATAACTTTTTTACCATCTAGTTGAGTTAATAGAGACTCGACCTTACGAATAAAATTAGCTCCGTCGTTTAGCAGGTCTTGTGTTGATGAGTAGATTGGAAGAGATGCAATTAGTTTCAAGCTTTTAAGTTGTCTAATTGCCATAGGTAGAGCTTTTTCACTAAAGAAAAGATTGTGCCAAAGCACCTCACCAGACTTTAGTTTGAATTTTAGATTAATGTATTCATTTCCACCTTTTGACACCTTGATTTCTACATTATCAAGTTTTGCTAAATGGTCACCTTTTGCAAGTGATCCTTCGTTTGAAATATCGTCATATATACTCATATCGTTAACCCTTTCGTTATCGTTGTTTTGTTTAATCTAGTCCTAATTCTTTTAAATAATTTGATGCCTCATCTTCCCATGACTTACGGAGATTATCTTTTGCTTTACGCACTCTGTCTCTCATCTTCTCTGAGCTATCCATGACAAGCTTTTTTAATATCACTGGGTTGTTTGGTATCTCTTCAGGGAGCGTTCCGGTCCGGTCTTTAGCAACACTTGTTTCATCACCTTTAAGTTTAATTCTAAATTCACCGAATCCATCTTTGAAAAAATAAAACACATAATCACAATTAGGTATTGCTACCTCATAAGCCCACTTTGGTAGGTTGAGGGTGTCACCTGTTTTCTGCTCACTCTCTTTTGTGTTTTTATTTTTAATGGTTTTATAATCTGTTTTCTTGTGACAAATAAGCACTACACCAATATTGTTTTGAACAAAGTAATTAAATATTCTAAATATTTCTTTTTTGCACCTTGCTTCACCTTTACCGAATCCAATCTCACCAAGTGATTTATAGTGACGACCATCTTTTGATTCTTCACTCATAATGTCGCAAACGTATTTCTCAAGCCACATGGCGAGATTAAAGAAGTTATCAATCGCTATGGCATTAAACTTATTCTTTACAACGTCTTTTGCTGCCTCTTCAAAATGTTCCCATTTAAACGGTCTATCTTTTGGGTCATCGCTCGGAGACCAAACGCTCAATCCTTCAATGAATTTTGCGCCATTTTCGCAGTCAAAATAGAGCGTGTTTTCAAGTCCGAAAAGCTCGGTTGCGGCAGTTGTTTTACCGCTTCCAGCTTCGCCATAAAAGGCGAACATATTTGTTTGTCCGTCTGTATTAATAATAGAAGTATGAATAGCCATTTTTACCCTCCCACGAAATAGCTTTGGATGGTCAATTTATATAAGAATTACACTATTGCAATAAGTTCGCGGCGCAAAATAAACTTTTTTACGATAAAAACGTCTTTATGTGGTCGGGTTAAAGGTGCGCTTTTAGATAGGACTTGAATGATTTTGCGCCGCTGGTTTGTAATATTGTTTAATTGATTTTAAAAGTCAATAGAAATCAATCAAAACCGTGACAGCCGCAATAGTAGCGGTCTTTAGGCTGGTCTAGTTTTTCTTGAAAAAAAGGAAGACCTGGATGTGAATATGTCTCTTTATTGCACATTGTGCATTTTGCTAGCCTTTCGTTTGGCCTTGTTGATTCATATTGAAACGTTGATCCATACATAGAACTAGGATTTGGTTTTGTTGTTTTTATTTCTTTTTTACTCATGTTTTACCTCTATATACCGATAAGTAATTATGGATGAAACTACTATAAAGTTGCAAAATGCAGTTATTTACTACACTACAATTGGCTCATGGTACATGGCTGATTATTTCAAAAAGCTATTAGAAGAGCACGTTAAGGTTGTTCTAGAAAAGCAGTTAAAAGATATATAAATGGGGTAATTTGTACCGGTAATTACTCCATTCCCTCTAGCTCATTCTGTATATCCATAATTGTTTTTTTTGCTGGATGCTCATCTATAGGTAAATATTTTTTAATTCCCATTTTTGAAGACGCTAGCTCTCCAACAAGAATAGTATCGTCAGTGTAAAATGACATGGTAGCAAGTGCCAGATTAAGCAGCTTACGAAGCTCTAATATCTTATTATCCCTATCATCAGCCATTCTTGTATAGCCAAGTGAATCTTTAAGCATAGCGTTCTCTTCCTTAAGACGCTCGTTTTCTGCTTTGAGTTTGTTGTAGGCATCTTCACTGTACCAATTTGTTTTAGAAATAAAATCTTGTCCATCAGCAAAATCTACTCCTACAAATGGCTCTTTTCTTTTAATACAACACGGGCACTGACACGATGTAATCATTCACATCCCCTCACCAAAACCACAGCACTAACTGCTCCTGCTCCAGATCCAACTCCCACTCCAACTCCCGCTCCTGCTCCTGCTCCCGC
>JAGRAA010000018.1 GCA_020435185.1 Bdellovibrionales bacterium
AATTGGCAGACACGCTAGACTTAGGATCTAGTGCCGAGAGGCGTGGGGGTTCGACTCCCTCATTGGGCACCATTTGTCAAACTATTCGAACTTTTTTTTACAAAAAATTTTTTAAACTCAGACACATCGCCCCCAAAGGGGCGAGAGCCACTTAAAACCGACTCCCGCACAAGCTCATTTTCGATAAGCTGATAATGTATTGTTACTGAATCTTTTCCCACATCAATTCTATGGATAAGCCACTGAATGATCTTAGATTTAGTTTCTGAGTCTCCATTCTTCCAAAATTCTCTTAAGGTTTTTAAAAGTGCCTGATATTGTCTAAGCTCAATTGGTTTGATCTCAAGTCCACCTTTTACTTGAAATGCTTCTAGTTGTTTTTCATAAAGCTCCTTATGTTCGGTGAGCTTTTCCATCTGCTTAAAAATGGGTGCTGCTGATACTGACTTTGGAAGCTCTGAAAGTCTTTCTGCCAAAGCATCAAGTTGTGATTTAACACCAGATATTTTTGCTTTTAACGATCTGGCTTCTTTTTCCTCAGAATTTTCCTTGTGTCTTTGTCTCATCCTCATTATCAAGTCTTTTGCTAGGGTTTCATCATTTAAAAGCTTTTCCATTTGAAAACAAACGATCTCTTCTAACTTAGAAGCTGGTACTCGATCAAAATTCTCACAACTAAGCTGTTTCTTAGAAAAATTAGAATTTCTCTTAGTTCTCCACGAATGTTCGTAGTAACCAATCTTTTTAGTTTTTCCATGGGCTGACTTCCCACTGAGGTGATCTCCACAAGCTGAACAAAAGGTAATTCCAGATAAAAGATAAGGGTATCTGATTTTACTGTGAGGTTTTTTCCTGTATTTATTTTTCTTTAAAATTTCGTCCACTCGATTAAATAAGTCCTCATTCACAATTGCAGACCATACGGCTTTTGTTGTTTTTTCTTCCCCATTGTCCTTATATTTTTTAAGACCAATATAAGTTGGATTCGTTAAAATGCTATGAAGATTATCCACTGTGAATTGGTTTGACCTCATAAACCTTCCACCACCTTGAATATGTCTTTTGAGCCTAAATCCATTATCGTTAAGCCATCTTGCTGTTTTTGAAAGTGTTCCTTCTGTAATAAAGGCCTCAAATGCTTTACCTACATTTTTTGCTTGCTCTTTATCGACTTCTAAATAGCCTGGCCTTCCATCAATGAGTTTATACCCTATAGGAACAGGGCCACCATTATAAAGCCCACGTTTTGATCTAGCTTTTATATTGGCAGCAACTCTTTCACTGACTTGTTTTCTTTCAAACTGGGCAATATTAGCTAACGTGTAGAGAACCATTTCACCTGCGGCAGTCTCAGTGTCAAAGTTTTCCCTTAAGCACATAAGCCCGCAGTTGTGCTTTTGCATCATCTCCCAGATTTCAGAAAAGTCACGAATGGATCTTGATATGCGGGATAGTTCTGTAGTCATTAAAAGATCAATTTTGTTGAGTCTTATTGCATCCAGTAGTCTTTGAAGTTCAGCTCTTTTAGTATCTTTTCCTGACTTACCACGATCAATGAAGATTTCAGTAACTTCGCCAAAAGCACTGTCCATATTTTTAAGCTTTACCATCTGGTGAAGTCTGTCTTCTTGATTTTTAATGGAGCCTTCTGGATTGCTGGCCTGTTCTTCTGTTGATACACGAATGTAGAAAGCGATTCTTTTAAGTTTACTCATTTTTCACCATCCTATTTTGTGATGGCACAGTGGAGTTTTTAAAATCATTCTTATAGAGCTGGCATATATATTCATAAATAAATTGCGACAGTTCAGCAAGTAAAATTTCTTTTTGTTTTTTAGTAATTTTATGAGTCTTTAAGTGAATTTTTTTGGGATTCCACCTTTTAGACATAAGGCCTCTTTAAAATATTTTTGTGCATAATTAACCTTCAAAAAACTAAAATGGCCCTATCCCCCCTAAAACCCCATATAGTCAAAATCATGAAGTTTTAAGGTGAATTTGAATAGGGTGTAATTTTAGTAATAAAATTAGCTAGTTAAGTTCTAACCATAAATCTTTTGGTTCATCTAAAGTGCTCACACTGTGAACCTTACTGTGAGCACTTATATTATGGCTTTTTCGAGTCTTTGTTTGATAAAATTCTTCGAGTCTAATTGTTTTCTTTTTAAAATAAAGCTTTGCTTTAAGTCGATTTGTCCTTATTTCATTTAGAATTGAATACATCACCCAGTCATATGGCTTTCTGTAATCCTCTAAATCCACAAGCTGTAAAACCTTTTTCCCAATAGAAACAGAGGGGACAACATACCATAGATAATTTATCTCCGTGTTGTCTAAGTAAAGATCCAAAACCCGTTGGTAGCGCCTTTTTGATTTTGCAACTAGCTCTAGTTCAAGTGATACTGTCTTTGACCCATTATTGGTGTTGATCGCAAAAAGACTGTCAGGGATAATATGTTCTTCTCTATTGTAAAAATCTCTTTTGTTTGTAGAGTTCTTTCTAAGTTTGTGCCCTGATACCCAATGTCTTCCAATATCTTGTAAAGCAAATCGAACTTCATTAATTAAGATATCATGTTCAAGCGTATTTCGATTTACACCTTTAATGGTTAAATTACTTCCAATAAGGCTTGCTCCTTTTGCAGTTAATATCCAAGTTTGCTCACCTCGTGGTAGCCCATTAATTCGACTAAGGACTTTTTTATTTTCTAACCTCCTTAACCGTCTAAGCATTGTTCTTTTGTCGATTTCACCAAACATGAGCTTTTTAATTTGAGAACTTGAAAGCATGCCGAAGCTATCAACTAATTCTAAAAGTTTTCTATCTCTAGTTGTCAGCCCTCTAATCTTCATGAGTCTCTTCAACATTTTTGATAGCTTCCTTGGCCGCTTTTTCTGCTGCCTGGACCTTTTCAACTTCATCAAGGCCAGTGAACTTTTTAAGGTTAAAGACATTTCTAGCGAGAACCTCAGTTTTTCTAGGTAAAGCTGAATAATGTCTTTCTACCCATTTAATTGATGACTCTAATGATCTGACTTCCTTCTTAAGGCTTTCTTCTAAATTTAAAATTCTTTCTTGCGCCTCTTCCATCTGCACCCAATAAATTTGATAGAATGAAAACAAAACACGAAAGGCAAAGTATAATAAAATTAGACCACCAATTAGTTTAGCTATGAACAACATGATACTTACCCCATGTAATGTCCAAAAAGTTACAACAGCATAGTAAATCCATTCAAAGGCCTTTTGTAAAACAACATAAATAACAAGTGATAAGGCCATGCTTTCAAAAGCATTTGAGTTAGAACTCATAAACCCCTCCATTTCCCAAGCCTTTGTAGCTTGAGCGAATAAAAATTAATTGTCGTGATTTTCACGCTCTACGAGACTGGTTAAGGATGTTTCTAACTTTCTAGATCCTTACTAAGGTTTTATTGAGCAACTCGCGTGCCAACTTAGTCACCATACTTAAATCATTGATATCCTTTGTAAGATTTAACTTTAGTAAATAGAAATCAAAATGAGTCTTATCAAATATGAGAATTTTAAATACGTAATTACGTATTTAGAAACCTAAAACAATAAGTATTTTTCATTAATATTAACACCTTAGAGAAATTTAAAGACCATACGTGATTACGTATTGCTATTATCAAAAACGATAAAGAGATTTTCACAACTGATATTAAAAGTGCGAAAAACTATCGCAATAAAGTATCGCGCGATACTTAAAAGTATTTTATGGCCGCGATAGTTTTTTAGTTGATACTCATAAACTTTTGAATTGAGGGGTAGGCAAAAATAAAAAAGGGCCAGATTTTTAGGCCGGCCCATATTTTCATTTTTCAATTACTTTTCGATGTACTTGTTATTTAGAAACCTAGAGTCTTAAATAATTTGTCATTTTTAATTTAATTTCTGAAGGATTCATTTCTAAAAAACTTGCTGTAATTTCATTGGGAATACCCCAATACTTACTGATTAACTCTATGCATTTAAATTCAGGATTATAATAATTATTCATGCAATATTCTAAATCACTTAGACTCATGAAAAAAAAATCATAAGAAAGTTTTTCAAGAACAGAACTAGTGATTAAATTCACATCGTGCTGTAAGTTTTTGTGCCAATATAATATTAAATGGGTAAAATATTCTGCTTGTCGACCTCCGTAATCCCATGAACCTAATCTGAAATAGTTGGAGACCTTATCTTTCATCACTTCAATATCATTATCATAGCAAATCTTAACAGTATCATTAAGAAAGTCAACTATGGGGTGATCTTCGATCTTTGCTTCAATATTTTCCACATTAGCATAAACTGTAGAGCAAAAGATCAAAATTATAAGTGAAACACTTGTGGTAAATAATTTCATTTTTTCTCCTGAATATCTAAGTAATGGTTTTTATCCAACCATTCTTCATAAATTCATTGTTTTAAAAATCTTCGACATTCTAACACGGGTTAAGACTTGCTGCATTATCAAATGGAGAACATGAACATATTACATATATAAACTGGCAGAAGTTTGGAAACTTAGCTGATTAAACCCTTTAGCTCTTACTCATGTCGGACAGTGGGAGCTTTGACGAGTATATTGTAAAAACAGAATATTCCATGGTCGATTTATTCACTCTATATGTCTTTTAAAAGCTCCGATAATGGGATTTTAAGAGTTTTAGCAATACGAACTAATGTGGTGAAAGTAATATTTTTCTTTCCACTTTCAATGTATTGCCAATGAGTCCAATTTGAAAAGCCATTGTCTTCAGTCTGGTGCAGAGTCCAACCCCTCTCTACCCTGTGCTCTTTGATACGTTTCCCCAGCTTTACCAACTTTCGCCGCTCTTCCGGTGAGACCAAGACGGTGCCTTTTGCAATACCTCGTTTCTTTGCTTTTTTGATGGCCAATATCCTTTTCTAAAAAATATAAATGATCGTTTGTATTTTCAGATATCTTGTCCTATAAGGCTATAAACGATCATTTATAAAAGGCTGGATATGAATCATTTAAGTAAAGAAAAATTGGAAAAAGTTTGTGAAAGGCTTTGGTGTGCTCATGGGTCACTGAAGGGGTTGGGCGGTCTATTTACTCAAGGGTGTCGAGACATTTGCTTTGATGATGGTGAATTTTATGGAATCGGATTGTTGTTAAAGAAAATGAGTGAGGAATTAGAAATTCTAGAAGACATTTTGAGGTGTGGTAAAGACTCAGCCGCTAATGAACGGAATGGCTTAAGCTCAGATGGCAATGAGTAATACCTTCTTCTGTGTCGACTACAAGTTCAAGTGCCTCACGTAAATTTGAAAGACCTTAAATGGCTTTTTTTCAGGTAGGGTAACCCACCAGCCTCACTTTTTCTTCACCCATGAACCCCCATGTCCTGTCAGCATTCTAGAATAAGTTCCATAATTAGTAAGTCCTATTTTATGGGCCTCAACAGCTTTGTTGGCCATATTCTTCACCGTACATCCATTTTGAAGGACTGCAAGCA
>JAGRAA010000019.1 GCA_020435185.1 Bdellovibrionales bacterium
TTCCGAGCCGCACACCTTCACCACAGCGCCGTGAAGCAGCCGCCAGCACCGGTGCCCATGCCCGATGCACCGGGCTTGTTCTTTACCATGTTGGCTACACCCGGCCGAGCCAAGGCGCGGTTGTAGCTGTGGACACCTATCTTTGGGAGTCGAAACCGAAGCGCATGCTGTTCGAAGGACAGGACGGTGGGCCGCACAGCGCCCAGAGTCTCAGGCAGGTGTTCCTGGCCGCGCTGGGCAAGGTCGGCATTCGCCGGAAACTAAGCCTGCACAGTTTGCGGTACAGCTTCGCCACGCATCTCGTGGAACGTGGAACGGACATCCGATATATCCAGGAGTTGCTAGGAAATGCTAGCACCCGCACGACCGAGATCTACACGCACGTAACGCCCCGCACGTTGGGGCAGATCAAGACCCCTTTGGACGAGCTATGAACGGCCTGCGGATAAACAAGGATCAGCGCATAGCGCCCAGAGCTTCCCTCTCTGTTCCAAGGCCTTACACCCCAACGGACCGGTCGTTCGATAGCGGGGCTAACAAAGGATTGTTGTCTACCCACTAGTTACCTGCAAGGCTAAAAACCGAGATCACCAATGACGACAGATGCAAAAAAGACAACATACTCGAGAACATTTGAAGCAAATTCTCTTGGGAGAGGAGCAAGACATAACGAAATTTGCAACTGAACCAAAAATTCATAACGGTTTCATCCAAAAACAGAAGATGTATGAATAAAGAACAAAAAGTAGATGATATCCTTTCAAGAGGAATAATTAAGGAAATCCTACCAGATAAGAATAAATTCAGGGAGGCACTTCTCGGAAATAAACAACTGAGATTTTATATAGGTGCTGACGCCACGGGAAGCTCATTGCATCTTAGTCATGCGAAAAACTTTATGCTGCTTGAAGAATTCAGACAGTTGGGACATAAAGTATTTGTGTTGTTTGGAGATTTAACCGCGTGTATTGGAGATCCCTCAGATCGCGACAGTGCCAGATCTAAACTCACAAGAGACAAAGCAAGGCAGTTTGCAGAGGATTGGGTGGAGCAAATTAAACCAATCATAAACTTTGAAGATGAAAACAACCCGGCAGAAGTTGTTTTTAACAGTACTTGGTTTGATAAATTCTCTACGACAGAATTACTTGAATTATTCTCTACCGCAACAGTTCAGCAGATGCTTGAAAGGGATATGTTTGAAAAAAGGATGAAAGAAAACAAGCCGATTTTCCTTCATGAATTCCTTTACCCCATGTTCCAGGGATATGACAGTGTAGCTCTGGATGTCGATGTCGAGCTTTGTGGAACAGATCAAATCTTCAATGCTCTTTCAGGAAGGGACCTCTTAAAACGATTCAAGAGAAAAGAAAAATTTGTTGTAGCCGTCAACCTGATGGAGAATCCCAAAACTGGCGAACTCATGTCCAAAACGAATGGTACAGGCGTGTTCCTTGGAACAGGTGCTACAAACATGTTTGGACAGATCATGGCGTTACCAGATGAAATGATTGAAATTGTTCTAGTAAACAACACAAGACTATCAAAGCAAAGCATCGCTGATTTGGAAATAGAAAAAGACCCTAGAAATGCAAAGATATTTAGCGCTACAGAAATCGTGTCTACCTTTTATGGTCAAGAAGAAGCTCAGAAGGCAAAGCAAGCATTTATAGAAACATTTTCAAAGGGAACTTTTCCTAAAAATGCTCCAGTCATCTCACCTTCAGCAGAAAAACTGCCTCTACTACAATTGATCTCTGAATGCGACAGCAGTCTTTCTAAATCAGAAATCAGAAGGTTAATCAAACAAAATGCGGTTTCCATAAATGGAGACAAATGCAGTGATGAGCATCAAATCATTGACAGCACCATCAAGTTAGAAATCAAAATAGGAAAACAAAGGTTCTTCCAAACCAAATAAAGGATACATTTATGCTAAAACATGAAATAAATATCCCTGAAAACTTAGGTGAAGTAAAGTGTAAATGGAATGAGATAAGCAGCCTTTGGGGTGTGTCTCCTACCGGTCCGATCCACTTGGGATACGATTCTCAAATATTGATGCAAAAAGAAGGAATTAAAAAAGGAATTAAAGAGCACACCATTATCATCGCAGATTTACACACGATTATGGACAAGGGTCATTCTATGTATGATATAAAAAAAAGAGGCTTTTATTTCGAGTTCTATCTAAAAGAGGTCTGTAAAATAGAAAACACCAAGTTCATTTTTGGCTCAGAGTTTCAAACCAGACCATTATATATTGAAATGATGTATTCCATTCTGCCTAAATTGGAATGGAAACACATCCTTGAAGCCATGCCTTCTCAAATGCGAAGAAGTCGTAATTACGCAGCTTCTTCAACCATTTACCCTGTCATGCAATGCTTGGATGTTCTGTACAACAAAGCGAATTTTATTTATGCAGATACAGGTCAAAGGAAAATTTACAACTTGTTAGATGCCTTCTCGCAAATAAAGCCTTATGCCTTCTACTCCAGATTTCAGGAAATATTAGACACTCTACATATCGCTTACTACCCTCTTATGCACGACATTTATGGAATGCGGTTAGTGGAAAGTACTACTAACACCCGAATTTCTGTGCATGATAATGAAGCGACACTTAAAAATAAGATAATGAAAATGTTTGCTCCGTATGGAAGCAATGATACAATCAAAGCGAACGCACTTTTAGAGACATATAAGTATTCAGTATTTCCATGGTTAAATGACATTGGTCGTTCCATTCGTATTGATTCTAGACAATATGACAAGTTTCAAGAATTTGAAAACGATTATATCCAACAGGTTTTTCATCCCAATGATGCTAAAGAAGAGCTTTTTAAAGTATTAAAAATCAGATTGGCTCATATTCAGTCCACCTTGTACGGAGGGATTACAAACTGGATTGACCTTAACAAACTGAACAAGCAATGAATACATTAAACCTTGTCAAGCGTTTTGGTGGAGTAACCAATATGGAATCCATAGAAGGAGTAAAACGGATTTTTTGGGGAGTTGCGCCCACCGGTGACATTCATATAGCTTATTTTCCCTACATGGCTTTCTTATCTGAAGCAAAAAAAGCAGGTCATAAGATCATTTTGTTTATTGGTGACTTTCACGGTTATTGGGATGGAGAAAAAACTAAATATCAAGAAATTGAAGCTAGGACAAATTACTACATAAATACGTTTAAGAAATTTGGGTTTGAAGATGATGACATTGATCTGGCCAGTAATATCTATTTTAAAAAAGACTATATTAATTTGCTCTTTCAATTCTCCAACCATTTGCCCAATCGGCAACTTTTAGAGTATGCGGACAATACATTAAAGAACGAAACCACAGGAAATTATTCGTTTGCAGACATGCTTTACGTAGCCACTCAAATCATTGACGTTGCTTACTATGATCTTGATGTTGTTTTGTGCGGCAAAGACGAGTCGGGAATTTATGAGTTGGGGCTACCAATAGTCGAATACTTCTTATCCAGAAAGGTAAATCACGTTTATTTTGAAATGGTACAAGGAGTCATTTCTCCTGAAATGCACGCTTCTAACAATTCTGATAATAAGATCACACTTCATGAAGATCAACGATCCATTTTGTCAAAACTGAGTGGAAACGATTTGCTGTATAAGTCGGTAAATGAATATATTCTCCCCATGTTTGGAATAAGCGGTTCAGAGGACAAAACAGAAGTTGCTCAATTACTCTACAACATCTGCAATGGAAGACATTAAGAATATATCAGATGAGCTATTATCGGTACTGAATAAAAACAAGGAATCGATAATAAGAATCAATTCTGAAGAAACAGGATATGATTTGCACGACATAGAACTGCTTTGGGGGGATCTGGAAAATTACTTGCTGAATTGTCACGCGTTGTATGACAAATCAACCCAGTTATGGAGTCAAAACAACACGCTATATCAGACTTGGGAAGAAAGCTCAAAGCATTTGCGATTGCCATGGGGCAAAGTTCTAGTTTGCACTCCTAGTAATTCGATTATACCGTTATTGCCAATCATCATCTCCAGCTTTTGTTCCGTTGGAAATCAACTCATAGTTGCGCCCAGTAGAAAAGTTTTGAAAACCACAGAATTGATCCTCAATCACATCCAACCGATATTGACTCAGAACAACTGGAAGATCACGCTTTTTAAAGGAGGAGGAAGAGCTGCATTGGACGAGTTCATTGAAAAGTCAAAAATCGATTTACTTTATTTTCAGGGCAGTTCGAGAAATCGAGTCAATGTTTACACCAGATGCATCTCCAATGGAATTGATATCATTTTCGAGGGTGAGGGCAATCAAGTGACAATCATTGATGAAATACCCGCTTCGCAAAGCATAACAGCAGTCGCAGAGACAATCCGCAATGCAAAAATGTTTTGTAAAGGTCAATTGTGCACCTCTCCTAATGTTGTATTTATTCACAAAAACATTGCTACTCCATTAATCGTAGAATATAAGAAGTTAGCCACAGACTGCAATTATTATAAAATGGAGGAAATCAAATCCCTGATCAATAGCGAGAGCTTTTCACCAGTATTAAATTTTGCAGAATATTCAAACTTAGAAGAAGTGATAGATCTTTTGAAATCCAATTATAGATATGGATTACAGATCTCTATTTTTGGAAATAGAACAGATCGTTTAGAAAAATGCCTTTTAAGTGAAATCCATTTTAGTCGCTTGACCATTAACATGAATCCCACGATTCAAAACTCTCTTTTACCTTGGGGTGGATACAAGAAATCCGGATACAGCCCAGTTGTTAACTTTTTCGAAAAAGCAACAAAAAAAATCATTATTGAATATGGACAAAGCTAAAAACGTACTTATTTGCGGAGCATCCAGCGGAATAGGGCTTGAAACCGCAAAAGTATTCCTAAGCAACGGTTATACAGTTTATTCAACATCCAGAAGAAAGCCTCCGATAGATTCTGATAAACTCATACACTACACATCTGACTTTTATAATAACGATTCTATAGCAGGCTCATGTCGTCAGATCTTGGAAGACTCAAGAGGAGAGATTTCAATTGTCATTAACTGCGTAGGAGATATTCTTCATGAGGAAACCATAAAAGATTTTACAGGCACGCAACTGCTCAATACATTTCAAATAAATTTTTTCAGTTCGTTTGTGTTATCGCAACATCTCTTCGACATAATTGCAAATAATAAAGGGTGTTTTGCCTTTGTGAGTTCAGTTGCCAAAGACAAAGTTTACCCTTTAATATCGGATTATTGTGCAGCTAAAGCATCGCTCTCTAACTTCATCAAATCACTAGCTATTGAACTTGCCCCACATGGTGCACGAGCCGTTGCAGTGAGTCCAGCTGTGGTGGCAACACCTTTATTCGAAAAAAGTAATTTCACCAAAGAACAGGCAGAAAGCTTTCACAAGTTAAATCGGATTGGAAATCCTGAAGAAATTGCAGATTTATTGTACTACTTGACCAGCAGCAAAGGAAAATGGATTACTGGAACAGATTATTTAATTGATGGCGGCATGCTATTATGACAAAACCTGAATATATGGATTTTCCTTTCGACCCAGACACTTCCTTAAATTATCTATTAACTTCATACAAAAGTGAAATTAAGTTGCCACCGGTCAACTCATGGTCAGATTTCACTCCAGTATTCGTAATTGGCTCTCCAAGGTCAGGAACAACGTTAATCGGGAACTGTATTGGCAACCACTCAAAAATAGCTAACGGTGAAGAATCCCTCTTTCTCATTGACTTCTGGCGTTTGTTTTCAGACTTGTACAAAGGCAACAATCACCAAAGTTGGAAACCTTTAAATAAATTCATTGAAGAAGAAAAACTCTTGGGCCTGATTAAAGATTTCAGTAGTACTATCCTAAAATCATATTTAAATAAAAAACAGTGCGGCATTTACTTGGACCATACACCATGGTATATTCTTCTTATGCCTTTTATAAAAGATTTGTTTCCCAATAGCGTTTTTATTCACGTTCTGAGAGATGGTCGTGATGTGGTGAGGTCATTATCACACTCCTATTCAAAAGGATTTCTGTGGGCAGGAAAAAACATAAAGGAAAGAACAAAACTGTGGAATGATTTGGTAAAATTTGGTTACGAACATGGCAGAACAATGCCTAAAAGTCAATACTTGGAATTGAAGTATGAAGATTTTGTTATCGAACCTGAGAAAGAGCTTAACAGTGTATTTGACCTGTTAAATTTAATCTACGAGAGAAAATGCCTTCTGCCTTTAAACGAAGAACATGCGACTCCTTCAAGAGAGCATAAGACAATTGTATCATTAAATAACAAGACGCTCAATTTTAGTGAATTTAAAAGACATGCCTGGGAAAATCACTGGAATCAAAAAGACAAGGAGGTTTTTTTGAAGTATGGAAAAGATACACTAAAGAGAATTGGATATACGATAGACTAATTTTCTTTTGAAAATTCTCAACATTTACTGCACTTAAGAATGAATTATAAAAAGCCTTAAGTACAACTGAAAAAATTGAAAGCCAGAAAGAAGCCCAACAGGTAACAATGTATATAGAAATAGGCGGAATAGTAACAAAATCAAGGCTATTGGTTCGTATCAAAGTTCGTACTTAACCTAAAGTTTAGTGCTTCGAAATCGCCTACTTTTCATA
>JAGRAA010000020.1 GCA_020435185.1 Bdellovibrionales bacterium
TTTTTAACTGATCAGACATTGGAGGGTAGACATTCTGGTCACTACCGGTCACTTTGTATCCCATTGATTTCAATAGTCCAGCTAAACTCCCCATGGCAGTTCCGCAAATCCCCATAAGATGGATATGGCTTCCTGGCTGTAAATTCATGCATTCTCCTGTTTTATTTTTTCTTTATACAAATTCTTTATACAAATTCTCTGTACACATTTTCTGTACAAATTCTGTCTACGCATTTATTCCATTCAAATATCTATCCCAATCAAAAGATGGTCCCGGGTCCGTTTTGCGTCCAGGTGCGATATCTTGATGACCAACAATTCTATCTTTTGTTATTCTCGGGTAAGCTTTCTGCAAACACAAGGTCACTTGCTTTAAAACCTCATATTGTTGATCGGTATAAGGGTGATCATCTGTCCCCTCGAGCTCTATTCCAATAGAAAAGTCATTGCAGTTTGTTCTATGGCCAAAACTCGATAGTCCCGCATGCCAAGCTCGCTGGTCGAAACCTGAAAATTGAATCAACTCCCCTTCTCGTCGAATAAACAAATGGCTAGAAACCTTTAAACTCTGTATTTCTTTAAAAAAAGGATGAGCTTCATAGTCTAATTGATTCATAAAAAAATCTTGAACAAAAGTTCCGCCAAATTCTCCCGGAGGAAGGGTGATGTTATGAATCACCAACAAAGAGATATCTTCTCCGTCAGGTCTTTGATCACAATTCGGTGTTTGCAGATGAACAACAGACTCACTTTCTAAGCGATGGTTAACGACTTTCATAAACAGCCTTCATAAATAACGCGCTCCCGAAGAAAACCACAAAGCTCCTCGCTCTCCACCCACTAACTTTGCAGAGGTATTTAAAAACAATGGATGTTGAAGTTCAGAATGGCCACAGGGCAAATTGGCAAAAACCGGAAACTCCTGCTGTTCAGCCCACCTCTTCATCACTTTTTTAATGAGATTTTTACCATTAGGCTCATCCCCCCCTTTAAAGTCTCCAAAAACTAAGGCCTTCATCCCTTTCCATCTTGTGGCTTGAGCTAAATGGATGAGCATCCTTTCAATTTTATAACCTCGTTCTCCCGTATCCTCTAAAAACAAAATAGAGTCTTTAAGATCCACTTGCAAAGAAGTCCCTAAAGTCGTTTGCATCATCGCTAAATTTCCTCCCAATACCCGACCTTTAACTTCTTGGCTGGAAAGGGCTTGGGAGTTTAATGGCTTTATCGCATAGCTAAAGTCTCGATCTTTAAACAAGGCATCTCGCAAGAACCGAATAGAGGTACGAGAAACCCGATCAGAACCCAATCCATCAATCAATGACCCGTGAAGAACCGGCCAATCCCATTTTTTGATCAAATAATTATGAAGAACCGAAATATCACTATAGCCTATCAAAAGTTTAACCTTTTTAGGCTCTGACATCTTTTCTAGTTCCTCTAAGATTTGAACCGAACCATAACCACCCCTGGCACACCATATGACTTTTGAATCGGGGGCTTCGAGTGCATGACGAAAATACTGACTTCTCTTTGATTTACTTTGAGCACAAAGTAAATCTTTACCAAAAATATCTTTTGGATATCTAGGCTCTAAACCCCACTCCACGAGTTGAAGAAGACCTTGATTAAATTCCTCATCATCTGGTTTAAACCCTGGGGCTATGATATCGACCACGTCTCCAGGAACTAACCTTTGCCATTTTTTACTCATAAAGTAAGGATAGGTTATTTATTTAAGCTATACAACTGGGACATTACGATTTTTATTTTTTCGAACCTGCTAAATCATTTTACTTTTATCAACAGGTATATTTTTTATAATAGCATTCACATTTGGGTGTACTCAGGCAGAAATTTTCAAAAAAAATGAGTTAACCGATATCACAACTGAATTCGGGGACTCTGCAGATACAATGCAAGTGTAGTTCCAGCAAAATCCACATCTGACATCAACAGTGAAAAATTCAAAGAAGCCTTAAACCATGCTACAATGAGCGGAGGATCGCATATAATACTCTCGGGATTTCATCAAAACACTCTCTTAAGTAGACTTTCCAAAGTTGCACTTTGGAAAGTGCCGATCGAAATGTAGATTTTCATTTAAAAATAAAATAGTTAGAGGTCGGAGGAGTACAATATAACAACATTTTTATGAGCTAATTTTATCTTGCTCTATCAAACAAAGACTTTTCATCGGATACTTATACTCAAAAGTAACTAAAAGTAACTACAATCAACTCTCATCCTCTCCAAAAAAGATCCCATTGGACCTGTATAAATAGCTTAAGCTCGTTCTTCAAAAGAATTACCACTAAAGCCTAAAAACTATATTATTTTCTGCCTTTGAATTTAATTTTTACTACTGTCCTATTGACTTAGTCAATAAAGTTATATAATATATGCCTAATTCAAAATTGAAAAACTGATTAATGAAATAAACTAGAATGAAGTTTTAAAAAAACTTGTTGAAAATAAAAAGATATAACTATGGAAATAAAAAAAAACACCTCCACTTGCAAACCTGTAAGAAAAAGAAAGTCTCAGCAAAGAATTTTACAAAACCTTGGTCATGGCGGAGTTCGCGAAGGAGCGGGGAGAAAAAAATCTAAAAACTCGGGGGTGAGTCATAGCCGTAGACCAGAATTATCTTCAAGTCATCCCTTACACATCACGGTCAAAATAAGACCAGGACTTCCCTCTCTCAGAACAAAAAAATGTCACCAAGCACTCAGATACGCAATACGAAGAGCTAAAGAATATGGATTGCGTGTCATTCACTTCGCTATATTAAGTAATCATGTTCACCTTATAGTTGAAGTAAAAGAGAAGCATACCCTGAGCATCGGGATGCAAAGCTTAGGGATTTGTTTTTCAAAAGCTATTAATCGCTTATGTCACAATAAAGGCTCTGTATTTAAGGACAGATACCATGCTGTAATACTAAAAACCCCCACTCAGTTAAAGAGAGCCTTAATTTATGTATTCGAGAATGCTGCTAAACATGCCAAGAAATTAGAGGTTTTTGATTTCTACTCTACCCTTTGTTTATTTAATGAATGGAAATTACTGTTTTTTGAAAAGAGATATTCTAAAAATCAAAAACAGGGCTGCAGAAAGTGTCTTTCTATACCTAAAATTCAGCCAGAGAAATTGCAGGTTTTATCAGAATCACTCAGCAAACCTCAAACTTGGTTATTGAAGTCAGGATGGATGAGAGCTTTATAAACAGGAGCGATTATCCGCATGTAGAGCCAGCTCTATTTGTCTAAGTTATACAAGCGGGTTGGATATTTACCATCAAAACAAGCCGCACAATACCCTTTGCTATCTTTCCCAACCGCTTCCATGAGTCCCTCTACCGAAAGGTAACTCAGAGTATCGGCATCCACGAACTGTCTAATCTCTTCAATGGACTTTTGAGCGGCAATCAACTGCTGCCTTTTAGGTGTGTCTACTCCATAAAAACAAGCGCCCGTCGTAGGAGGAGAGGCTAATTTAAAATGAACCTCCTTCGCTCCGGCCTGACGAACCAAGGCTATAATCTTCTTACTGGTTGTCCCTCTAACCAATGAATCATCAATCACAACAATTCTTTTTCCTCGAAGAATTTCGGCGTGGGGATTAAGCTTAATCTTTACTCCAAAACTTCGAATACTCTGGCTAGGTTGAATAAAAGTTCGGCCTATATAATGGTTTCGGATAATACCAAGCTCAAAAGGAATTCCACTCTCTTGACTATATCCAATAGCCGCTGGCACACCACTATCAGGGACTGGCACAACGATATCGGCTTCAACAGGATTTTCTATGGCCAGCTGTCTGCCCATTTTTTTTCGAGCCTCATAAACGCTCTGACTAAAAACAAATGAATCTGGCCGAGAAAAATATACGTGTTCAAAAACACAGCGAGCTAAAGGTACATTTGGCGAGAACCTCTCGCTATGCTCACCGTCTTCATCCACCCAAAAAATTTCTCCGGGCTCGATCTCTCGTTCGTATTTCGCGCCTATTAAATCAAATGCGCAAGTCTCAGAAGCAAAAACAACGCTCATTTCTCCTTGATCGTTTTTTCTCCGCCCCAAAACTAAGGGCCTAAACCCCATGGGATCTCTCATAGCAATCAATTTTTTTCCAGTCTGAATGACCATACTATAAGCGCCTTCCAATTTTAAAGCCGACTCTTTCAAAGACTCGATGATGCAATTCGCTTTCGACTTAGCTACCAAATGCATAAGAACTTCTGTATCAGAAGTTCCTTGAAAAATAGACCCAGAAGCAATCAACTCTTCTCTCAACGGAGCGGAATTTACAATGTTGCCATTATGAGCGATAGCTAAAGGCCCCTTTCTCAATTGCGCCGTCAAAGGTTGAATATTAAAAATTTGATTGTTCCCCGTAGTAGAATACCTGACGTGACCCACTCCAGAATTTCCTCTAAGAGCCTCTAAATAGTCTTCCGTAAATATCTTGCCGACAAGACCTAAACCTTTTCGTGAAATATGAGCTCCTCGATCCAGAGTCACTATACCTGCCGACTCTTGCCCCCTATGCTGTTGAGCATAGAGACCGAGATAAGCCATTCTGCCCGCCTCTGGATCGTTCCAAATCCCAAATACAGCACATTCGTCATGCCAAGCTTTCAAAATACTTCTCCCATCCTTTAAGGCCCGCATCCACTATGTTCTTTGATGCCAGTTCGTGATCACGCCAATGAAATCCTTCCTCTTGAGTGATTCCCACCTTTTCAACAACTATATCTATATTTTGATTAATAAACTTACGAAAGGGCTCTAAATTTTGATGAGGTACACTGACCACGATTTGATAGCAAACTTCTTCAAAAAGACTCTTGTCTTTGACCTCTGGAAAAACCTTAACACCTACACCTTGAGAGGACATATGAAGTAAAGTATTTAATACACCGAATCGACCGACTACATTAGTGCTCGTACATAGGTTAGAAAGAGCCAATTCTCTTACCCACTTCACAAATTTTTTTGCCTTATCGATATGGATTTCTCCGTACCCTTCTATTGAGCTTTTGCTGATTCCCCAATATCCATTGGTCACAAGTTGCCGATCAGATAAAATATAGACTTCTTCTTCCGCTTGAACAAAATAAGATTGAGGAATTTTATGAATATCCTCCTTTAAACCCACCATCGCCGTGGAGGGAGTAGAAATAATATTCTTATTCATAGTTTCATTGTAAAAACTCACATTTCCACTAATCACCGGCGTGTCCAATGCCTTACAGGCGGCACTCATAGACTCAACGGAGACAACAAACTCACTCATAACTTCAGGCTTCTCAGGATTACCAAAATTTAAACAGTCTGTGAGCGCCAAAGGTTCAAATCCCTTTACAGCCAGTTTCAGCGCTGGATAAAACACACTATCTAAAGCCCCTTGTTTAGCATCAAACTTCATAAGATAAGGGCGACACCCTAAAGTGACGCCTAAGGCTCGTTTTGAATCCTTTAAAAAGATGACCCCCACAGGGTCTCTTAAATCCCTCGCTGTTTTTGCTCCCACTCTTTGGTCATACTGATCATAAATCCAACTTTTATCTATTCCTGCTAACGATTCAAAAAGACTCTCAAAGGTAAATTCATCAAAAGAAGGAAGCTTCAACTGCTGTTCGTTCACTCTATTTTTATCTTTCCACTGAAAAAACTCACGATCGTAGACCGGAGCATTGTCGACAATCTCAACGGGAGAAAGTTCACAAAGTTTACCTCCCTGCCAATAGAGCTGGATATTTTCTCCGTCAATGACCTCGCCAATGACAGCCGCATCTAAAGACCATTTCTTAAAAACCTCTTCAATTCTATGAAAGTTTTCAGGTCGACAAATCAATAGCATTCTCTCTTGGCTTTCTGAAAGCAGAATTTCTTCGGCGGTAATCCCTTTATCTCTTTGTGGCACCTTATCCAAATCTAATTTGAGACCCACTCCGCCCTTCGCAGCCATTTCAAAAGAACTACTTGTTAATCCTGCGGCACCCATATCTTGAATCCCTTCAACAAGACCTTCTTTCATAACCTCCAAGCATCCTTCGATCAGTAGTTTTTCAAAAAAAGGATCTCCAATTTGCACCGTTGGCTTTTTACTTTCACTCTCTTCATCAAAAGATTCACTGGCCATACTCGCACCATGAACTCCATCACGCCCTGTCTTCGCTCCCACATAGACAACAAAATTCCCTAAACCCGTAGCACTAGATGTGAATACTTTTTCTTCAGGAGCAAATAACCCTAATGCAAAGGCATTGACCAACACGTTTTGATTGTACTCTTCGTGAAACTCAGTCATACCTGCCAGCATAGGCACGCCTACACAGTTTCCATATCCAGCGATTCCTTTTACAACACCATCCACAATAGAGGTCATTCGATCTGCGTTGGGATTTCCAAAACATAAATAATTGGCTAAAGCCACCGGACGGGCACCCATTGTAAAAATATCTCTTAAAATACCTCCCACACCAGTCGCTGCTCCCTGATAGGGACTGATGTAACTCGGATGATTATGACTCTCCATTTTGAAAGCCACTCTCTCTCCTAAACCTAAATCTATAACTCCCGCATTCTCGCCAAAGCTTTCTTTCACTCTATGATTTTTGCTATAAAACTTCTTCAAATGCACCTTTGAGCTTTTATAACTGCAGTGTTCACTCCAAAGGGCTGAGAACACCGCCCATTCAACACCCTCAGGCTCTCTTCCTAAAATTTCTACTATCTTTGAAAATTCATTTTTAGAAATGCGATAATGAGATAATTTTTTTTCTAAATCCGTACTCATGACTTACCCTATATTTAAAAAGTATTCTAAACCTTCTGAACTTCCCATCCAATCAAACACGGCTCGTTCAGGGTGAGGCATAAGCCCCGCCGTCTTTCCAACTTTTACTCCAGCTATGCTATCAATAGATCCATTAGGATTATCTTGATAGGTCAACCAAACTTGTTCTGTGTCCCACATTTTTTGAATGGTTTCCTTATCAGCGTAATATCGTCCATCACCATGAGCGATAGGCAGGATACATTCAGCAGCTTCGCCTGCAAAATGAGATATGGGGTTTTCTACTTTTAAACCCACCCAACGATCAATAAACCTTAGACTTTCATTTTTAAGGAGAGCTCCTGGCAACATTTGAGCTTCGCATAAAATTTGGAATCCATTACAGATTCCCAGTATGGGCATGCCCTTTACATGAGCCTCTCGCAAACTTGTCATAACTTTAGATTTTGCAGCTAAAGCGCCCGATCGAAGATAATCTCCATAACTAAATCCTCCAGGAATAACAAATCCACTGTAGCCTTTAACATCAAAATGGTCATCATACCAAAGCCATTCAGGAGAATACCCCGCCATCTCAACGGCTTGCCAAATGTCTCGATCACAGTTGGTTCCTAAAAAACGAGCAATTCCAATTTTTTTTGTAGAACTCATAACACTTCCAACTCAAATTGTTCAATAAGAGGGTTATGTAATAAGGAATTTGCAATTTCCGTAGCCTTTTCTTTCGCCTTTGTAACATCGTCTTCTGAAAAATCTAAAACAATATATTTGCCAATCCGACAATGATCTACGGCCATATTGTTATGCTCTAAAGTCTTTTCTACAGCACGTCCTTGAGAGTCTAAGACTTCTTCTCTCGGCAACACTTTCACTGCTATTTTCATTTTGTTCCCCATTTTTTTTGTATACGATTTAAAACCTCTAAATACATTTCATCCAATCGACCAAGATCTCTTCTAAACCGATCTTTATCCATCTTTTCTTGACTATGCTTATCCCAAAGCCGACAACTGTCTGGAGTAATTTCGTCTCCCAAAAAAATCTCTCCTTCTGAAGTCACACCAAATTCAATTTTAAAATCTACCAACTTGATGTCTACGGCATCAAAAAACTGGGTCAGCAAAAAGTTTATCCGTCTAGCTAATGACTTGATCTGTATGATTTGCTCTAAAGAATTTACGGCTTCAATCATCATAGCCTGTTCGTCGTTTATAAATGGATCATTGAGTTCATCGTTCTTATAAAAAAATTCTAAAAGTGGCTCCCTTAAAGGGGTCCCCTCTGGCAATGAAAATTTCTTAGCCGTAGATCCGGCTAAGGTGTTACGCACAACAACTTCCAAGGGAACAATCTTAAGTTTTCGAACCACCTGGTTTCTGGAATCTATATCTTCAACCAAATGAGTTTTTACACCATTTCTTTCCAAATATTTAAAGATGCAATCACTAATACTCTTATTAATAACCCCCTTATTCTCCATCAAGCCTTTTTTTGCGGCATTAAAGGCAGTAAGGTCATCTTTAAAATAAATCCAGACTAATTCGTCACTTCCTTCGACCGAATATATCTTTTTTGCTTTGCCTTCGTAGACGAGAGGTCCTTGAACATATTTCATTTAAATAACTCTTTCTATAAGTTTCAAAATTGATTTTTTATGCTTTTCGCCGGAAAAAATTTTACTCAACTCTTTTGCTGTCAAATATTTCGAAATTTCTTTATCACCCATCAATTTTTCTTGAAGAGATTCTCCTTTATTTAAACTATGACTGACTCTTTGAACCATTTTATAGGCGTCTTCTCTCGACAGGCCTTTTTGAACTAACGCCAGTAGAACATGAGAAGAAAATAATTGTCCTTTCGAAATATTCATGACCTCCAACATTCTTTGCTTATCAACGACCAGATTATCAATCACTCCGCTCATACGATGAACAATGTAATCACAGAGTATAAAGGCATCCGGAAATATAACTCTTTCTACTGAGGAGTGACTAATATCTCTCTCATGCCATAGAGCAATATCCTCCATGGCCGCTTGAGCATAAGATCTCAACAAACGAGAAGCTCCTGTTATATTCTCAGAACTGATTGGATTTTTTTTATGAGGCATAGCACTCGATCCCTTTTGCCCTTTACTAAACCCTTCACTCACTTCTTGCAATTCTGTACGTTGCAAATGACGTAATTCTACGGCAAGCCTCTCTAAACCCGCCCCTATCATAGCCAAAGAGTGTATTAACTGAGCATGTCTATCTCTTGGAATAACTTGTGTAGCAATCGTTTCAGGCGTGAGGTGCAATTTAGCGCAGACCTTTTTTTCTAATTGAGGGGACTGGGTAGAGTAAGTTCCCACGGCTCCGCTCAGTTTTCCGATACTCATATCCTCTAATGCAGCGTCATATCTTTTTATGTTGCGCCTAAGCTCGCTTAAAAATCCTGCTAACTTAACTCCGAAACTCGTAGGTTCTGCGTGCATTCCGTGAGTTCGCCCAGTGCACAAAGTGGTTTTGTGCTTTTCAATTTGTTTAATCAAACTTTTTTCAAAAAGCTTAAGTTGGGCTCTTAAAACCTTTCCCGCCTGTTTCACTTGAAGGCTCAACGCCGTATCTATGACATCGCTAGAGGTTAAGCCAAAATGAATATAGCGGCCGTTTTTCCCGACGTTTTCGGCAACATTGGATACAAAAGCAATCACATCATGCTTTGTTTCTTTTTCTATATCCAATATTCTTTGAATCTGAAAGCGACCTTTCTTATGGATATCTTTCGCTGCGTCCTCAGGAATGATTTTCATTTGCGCCTGAGACTGAGCCACGGCAATTTCAACCTCAAGCATGGTTTGAAATTTATTTTCTAGACTCCAAATTTCTCCCATTTCTTGGCGCGTATACCGATCTATCAAAACTCCTCCTAGGGTGATACTTCAGATTCAATCTTTTGCTTAGCTAATTGTCGACTTCTCCAATTTATAATTCTCTTAAGAACATCTTCTTGATGAGAAAATTGACTATTCCATTCTAATAGAGGCCAGTATTCAGGCCCGTCAAAAAACAAATTAGAATAAGGAGCATCTTTTCGTTTTTTTAAGTCTTCTGCAGAATATACAGGAAATCGAGAAGGTCCCAGTTCACTTTCTTCATATAAATAGTCCTGTGGCTTATCGACGATCTGAGGAGAAGACAACGGAATTTTGTCGTCGACGATATTAGATATTTTAAACATTAATTCATCAATATAACTTCTATGGAATCTTTGCTGAGAAGGAATTCTTACCCATATATCATATTGTCCATCCTTGACTGTTTTTTGCAAAACGCAAAGATTTTCATGACTCCAGCTGAGATACTTATCATTGATGATAATAAACTTAGAAGGGATAACATTAGTGTTCTCGTTCAAATTTAAGTCAAATCTATACCTGATCCAACTCCAAGTGGGAACAATTGGTCCCTTTGGAAATAACGAAGAAGTAATATTTCCCGATAGGCGCTGACTTTCTAAACCGCTCAAACACCAAACAAAATTTTTACTCTCCAAAACTCCAGACCAATCACTTTTCAATTCTAAACTTTCAATATCTCGATGAGATAACCTCATATCCAATATCTGAGCATTTCTAAAGACCTGAACACCTTTTTTCTCACACCAATCTAGAGATTTGTCTTGCCCTCGTCGAGTGACTCTTCGAATAAAATAGGGCGAAAATAACGGTAAAGGATAACCTTCTGAGAGACTATCGGTATTCGATCTATAAACATGACTGGCAAGCTGATGAGACAATTGCACAAACCAATTGTTTTCAAAACTATCATTTCTAATATTGGACAGTTGGCTTTTGTCAATTTCTCTATTCTTAGAGTAATTCTCAACATATCTTAAACCCGCAGGGTGTATTTTGTATTTGTCTAAACAAAATTGAGCCATAGACCCGGTCAACTCTAAAGGCCCTTTATCTAATAAAAGAGTAAAGCCCTCTTCTATAGGCTCCAAATAATCTTCTTCAGAAAGACGTTCCAACTGCGAAGCTTTAAGCTGACTAGTTTGAAAAAAACCAAATGGTCCTTCCCAGTCTTCAGGAGCCCATCGTCCAAACTCTTGAGAAATATCCACTAGAGAAACTTTAAAATTGTTGTCAGCCAACTCACTCGCCAGCCAATTTCCACGACCAAAAATCGAGACCACTACAACATCTTGCAAGCCTACCCCCTTTTAAATTGCCAGCGCCCATTGGTCATCGAAGAACCACAAGAAACAACACGCCCTATCGTCGAACACTCAAACACAAGGCTCTGAATACTTTCTAAATACGCATCCACCAAATCTGGGGAGACCACAAGAGCAAAACCATAACCACAATTAAAGGTTTCCAACATTTGAGTTTCTGAGAGTTGAGCACGGCTCTGGGCCTCCGCAAACAGATCATTAAATTCCCAAGAAAAAACCTCCAGCCCTAAATCCTCAGGAAGAACTCTTGGAATATTCGTGATTCCACCACCAGTAATATGAGCCATTGCCTTCAAGCCGGAGCCCTGAAAAGTATTTTTTAAATGCTGAACCAGCTCGACATAAAGATGAGTGGGCTTCAGCAATTGATCTTTCCAATGCTGAAGATCCTTTTCAAACAATTTTCTCACTAGAGAATAACCATTGCTGTGAAAACCTGAAGATTCTACTCCGATCACAAGGTCACTCTCCTTCACTAAGTGTGCACCATATATTTTAGGCTTATCCACAACGCCCACCGCAAACCCAGCACAATCAAAGTCGTTCTTTTGATAAACTCCGGGCATTTCAGCCGTTTCTCCGCCAATAAGAGCACATTGAGATCTTTCGCAGGCTTCTTGGACACTTTTCAAAAAAGGCTTTGCAATATCAAGCTGAAGTTTTCCGGTGGCGTAGTAATCTAAAAAAAACAATGGATCCGCTCCACAGCAGATGAGGTCATTCACACACATGGCCACAAGATCCTGGCCAATAGTCGAATAGTCTCCATACTCCACCGCCAACAACAGTTTTGTGCCGACACCATCAGTGGCGCTCACTAAACAAGGCTCTTCATAATTTTGAAAATTTGCTCGAAACAGAGCAGAAAACCCACCTATACCAGAAACTAACTTATCTTGATGAGGAGTTCGATTTTGCTCTCGACTTTTTGTTTGTTCACCCTTAAGCCAAGAAACCAGCGACTCTCCTGCAGAAATATCGACTCCAGCTTCTTTGTAATCCATGCGAGCAAAATATCAGACCCCTATTATTCAGTCTATTGGATAGTTTTTTATCTCGACAATAACGCAACTCGCAACCCCCCTGTCTAAACATTTGGTTTTTTATAATAAACTGTATTTTTAATAGATTCTGCTAGAGAATAAATATTGGAGGAAATCGTGAAAGCTTTTGTTCTATTTCTTTTGTCTGTCGACTTTTTACTCATTTACCCTATTCATGTGAAAGCAGAAGAACTTTTTTCCTCAAATTCTCCTTATCAAATTGCGCAATACCAAAATGATGACAGTTTCGACCCCTTTGCAGATTACTCCGAATTCGAAGAAAGCGAAGAAGAAGAGGCCGATGTCAATTTTTTTAAAAATGGACGTTTTTTTACTATCGGACTACTCGTCGGCCAAACCCAATTCACAGAAACACTGGGTAGTATCACGCAACCAGCCCTGGGTTTTGGAGCCTACCTAAGTTACTTTTTTGATTTACGCTTTGCCATGCAATTTTCTTTTTTAACTTCAAATAACAATTGGAGTTTTACCACCCCAAACAGCGTTGCGGTTTCTGCCGACTCCTCAGTA
>JAGRAA010000021.1 GCA_020435185.1 Bdellovibrionales bacterium
CCACTTTAATTTCTATATTCTCGGTAAGAAAATCCCAATCAGGGGGCTCCATAAACCTTGAAAAAAGTTTTTCGAGGACGACTAAAGGTAAATATTTAAACAGCTTTCTACTTACACCCATAATAGTATCTTATCTAAACTAAGGTCTAGCTCAAAGAAATATATAAGATATAAAGGAAATTTTAAGACAAGTATATCAATATGAATCGATTCTCATTATGAGACATCACAAATTGTCTCAATGACAGAACTTCTGTGATAAAAATTAAGTCGAGTATTGTTTAGTCCGAAAAGCTTTAATAATGAACGTTAGAGGTTTTTTTGATGAAATTTATTAGCTTATGTTTTCTTTCTTTGGTTTTGCTTTATCCAAATAGTTCATTCGCAAAAAAAGTCTACGGCACTCTCAAAGTCGTTAAAGGAAATGTTCACATTCAAAAGGCAAATAAAAAAGACGATTTAAAAAAGGCAAAAGTCGGACAAAGGGTTTACCCCAAAGATACAATTATTACCGATAAAGATTCTCGAGTAAAAATAGTCATGATCGACAACAACGTGATCAACGTTTCTCCCGATTCAAAAGTGACTATTGATAACTACGAATTCAACCCTGACGGAAATAAGAAAAACGTATTATTAAATGTCCTCTACGGAAAAGTAAGATCTAAGGTCAATCAAAAGTACGACGGTAAAAGCAATAAGTTTCAGATTAAAACCCCTTCGGCAGTGGCCGGAGTGCGAGGAACCGACTTCTTGGTAGGGTTTGCCAATAAGCAGACCCAAGTGGTGACCTTTGAAGGTAAAGTGGATTTTGGCCTTCCGGGCCCGAATGGATTAATCAGAAACCCCGTGAGTGTGAGGCCTGGCCAAATGGCCACCAGTAGCGGGGCCGCCGGACCAACTGCACCTAGGTCTGTGCCTAAATCACAACTCTCTCAAATGAACAATGACTCTGATGCAGAAAGAGCTCCTGCCAGCCAAGGAGATAAAAAAGGAAATCAACCTAAAGGCAAAGGCCCTAAGGGAGATAAAGATAAAAAGGGGCAAAACGATAAGAAAGGTCCAAAAAACAACGGACCCAAAAGTGATGGTTCTAATGAGAGAGAACCTAGTAGTACTGATGGCCCTAAAGACCGAGGGCCAAATAATGACCAGCAGCCAGAAGGTCCTGAAAATAATTGTGCGACCTGCGCACCACCACCGCCTCCACCTCCACCGCCACCGGTACTCCCAGGGCCGCCAGATCCTTGCCCTGGAGGATGTTTTACAGCTCCTCCTATATTACCCGAGCCAGATCCAAATAGAAGAATAAACTTCAATATTATCCTCTGTCCCGACGGCACTTGCCCTCGATAATGAAGTCAAACAAGAGGCTAGTCTTTTAAAAACTTATGGCCTGAGAAAGAGCCCTTAGATATCCTAAGGGCTATGAAAATACTCACCTTTATCCTATTGTCGTTCTGCTTTTTTTCCTCTTCTTTCGCCCAAACCCAAAAAGAAGAAAAACCCACTCCGGCTAAAGAATCTCAACCTGATTCTCAACCGGACAATGCTCCAAAAAAGGGATTACCTCCTGTACCCTCCTCTGAGCAAATTCGTATCGAATATGGATCTTCTTCATGGAACAAATCCTCTGAGCAAATCGACACGGCCTTTTTATTTATTAGGGATAAAGAGTCTAAAAAAATTCTGAAGGTCTTTTTAGATGAATCGGCACCCGATTCTTCTATCTTTAAAGGCGTCTTTTCGTTGTCCTTTAAAAATAAAAAGGTTTCTCCAGAAGTCTTTATCCCGCCACAAAAACTACGTTCAGAGAAGGAGGCTACAAACTTTAACAAACTCCTCTCTCAAGGCAAGGTCGAGCAAAAACCTGTCTTTTTTAGAACTGATGAAGGCAAACAAATCATCGATGTTTTTGATAATAAACAACAGCTCGATAGGGCAAAAAAGGCTTATGCAGAAAAACAAAAGGCTCTTAAAGCCAAAGCCTCTTTAGTTGAAGCCATTCCTAAAAAACAAGATCTTGAGGCACAAGAACGAGCCGAAGAGCTAAAAAAGCAGGTCGATGAAAAAGTCAGAGCTGCCCAGTTGCAAGAAGAGCGTATTCGTTTACAACAAATTGAAGAACAAAAAAGAAAAGAGCGTTTAGAGCGACAAAAGAAGCTTGCCGAAAAAGAGCGAGCACGTCGGATGGCGCAGGCAAAACTATTATCCGAACAAGGGGAACAAGCCTTTAAAGCTGGAGACTTTGTTAAAGCCCAGGATCTTTTTGAGCAGAGCATTGATTTAAATCCCGAAGATAAAAGCTATTATTTTAATTATGCCGTGGCTCTCTATAGAAATAATAAAATCAATGAAGCCCAGGTTATTTTTAAAAATATAGAAAAAGAGAAAGAAAATTTTATTCTCAAAAGATATTACCTAGGACTTATCCACTACCGATTAGAAGAGTATAAAATGGCCGGAAGGTACTTGAGATCAGTGCAAAAATCTAAATCTGAGCTTGCGCCATCAGCTTCTTTTTATATTGGAATCATCTACTTTACTCTAAAAAAATGGGATCGTTCGCAAAAAGAATTTGAATGGGTTTTGGATAACTCTAAAGATCCTAAACTAGATAAGCAAGCAGAAGCCTATATTGAAAATATAGCTTTACAAAAACAATATGCAAAACTTCTAAAGTATAGAAATGATATCAGTCTCACTTTTGGTTATATGTATGATTCTAATATACTCTTAACTTCAAACTCCACAGGGAGCTCTTCTGGTTCTGGAGTTCAAGGCAGTCGATATCTAGCGGGTGCAAGCTATGGATATCGCGCTATCTACAATAAAGAAAACAGCTTAAGCTTTAACTATGATACCTACTACGTTTATAGTGAAAACCAGTCTGCAAGTGCTGCCGATCCCTTTCTAAACACAATAACTATTCCTTATAACTTTGCCGTTGAACTTTGGGGAAAGGCTTGGAGCTTTACGGTCACTCCCGGTTACGAAGCTCTATTTATGGAAGACAGCGGTGGAAGCTCTGCCGGAAGTGGGGTCAGAGAAAATATTTTAAATTCTTATTATGCCACCTTAAAGGCTTTAAACACCAACAATCCCAGTTGGTTTTCTTCTTACTCTTTAGATATCCGCCAAGACGACTCTTCGCTTTCGACAAGCACAGGAGATGAAGATCAAGATGCTTTAAAGGTCTCATTGACCAGCGATCAAAGTTTCTTTTTTGATAGTGCCAAAAAAGAAGGGATCGTTGCCAATGTTGGACTTATCTCAAACAATGCTGTAGGTAAGAATAAGCGCTATAATAAAATTAACCTTGGTGCAACCTACGTCGGCGCACTATCTTCATGGGAAGCTTCGTGGAGCACTGGGCTCACCTTGTATCAATCTAGTTATGATAGTACTGATGGGAGAATAGACATCAATGCCACACTTTCTGCAAGCCTCACTAAACCTTGGACAAAAGCTTGGAGTTCATCTTTAGTGTTTTCTGCCTCTTCAAATAATTCAACGGTGGCAGCAAATTCCTATGATAGAAATGCCGTGACATTAACAGGAACTTACAAAGGGGCTTTTTAAGAGATCAATTCTTCAAAAGAAAGATCCACATAGTCTATCTCTAAATGAGTTACAAAATCAAAATGCCACCATTCTCTGGGGTTTCCTCTAAACCCCTGTCCCTCAAGAATTTCTTCTAACTCAATGGCATATTTATAATTCTCATCTTGAAGAAATTTCTTCTTTTGGTTTGTCCAAACTCTATGAGCTTTTTCATTGAACTCATCAAATCCCGAAGGCATTGGCATCCAAGATTCTGAAGCACGATTTGTGAGCGTACAATCTATAGCCAACCCCCTGTTATGATTTGAACCCTTCACGATGTTTCTCTGATCATCGCGTATGGGTTTGGCAAGGTAGCCTTCGTCAGGACAGAGAGACCAAAAATACTCTTGAATCGAAAAAGGGCGATAGGCATCTAAAATAAGCAATTGGTAGGGAGTTTCTTTCAACCTCTCTTGAATTTCACCTAAAGACTCGATCATGACTTCGTGAACAAAAGCTTGGTGACTACTATACACCTTTTTTCGCACAAAATTATCTTCAGTGGCATAAGGAAGATAAACTTTAAAATCAGAAAAAGTCTCACCTACATTAATAAACTTAGGTTTCATTGAACTCCCCTCCTTAGTCGTTTTAATGAATATAAGATTTCATTAAATGGTCTAAAGAATTCTCTAATCCTTCATAGTTATCAAATAAGCTTATCAGTTTTTCATGATGAGCAATAGGTGTTTGAATTACTTCTTCAATAAATAATTCAGGAGTTAAAACTCCTTGAGAATGAAGGAGTTTAATTTCAAAATGCCATTTAAGAGCCTTAAGTTGAGTTGAAACCTCTAAGCACTTCAAGGTGTTTCCTAACAAATTATAATTGTTTTCAGAGTCTTCACTGCCTTCTACGCTCAGCTTATCAAGAACTTTAATCAAGTAAAAGGCTAACTCTAAACGATCGTAATCTTTTCTAATGCCAGTAAAGCCGTTTTTTAAAAACGCTTCTGTAATGGTGTAGAGCGGATCTTCTGAAGCGTTAGGTTTTTCATTGAATACAATTTCTACAAAGTGAGTAGGCTCTAAGACGCCTCCTGAAAATCGCTTTTTACTCTTTCGTGCTCCCCGTGCTATAAAACTTTTCTTAGCTCCACTTGCACAAAGGCCAGTTAAAATCAGATCTGCCTCTCCATACTTTACAGTTTTAAGAATAAAAATTTTTTCTTTTTTAATCATAATCTTACAATAAAGAAATTAAAGCCAATAACGTCACTATAGCCATAACATCAGCTATAATCGAAAATATTGGAGCGGTAACTGATGAGGTACTTAGCCCCATGCGATTAATCACTTGAGGCACGACGCCACCTAAAACCATCGAAAGAAAGATGTGAAAACCCAAGACAAAACACAATACCAATAACCAAATCATATCCACTGAAAAAAAGTACTGAATAAAAAAAGTCAGTAAAAAGAAAATAACAAAAAAGATACTGCCTAAAACCATTTCTTTTTTAATAAAACCTAGAGCATAACCTTTACTCAAACTTTGCGCTCTAATGATCCCTTGAGAGATAGTGGCCGACTGATTCCCAGCAAAAGCTCCTAGAGCCAGCAAAAGAGGGATGTGAGCAATAACATCTAACCAATTAAAGCCATTTTGAGAAAATATGTCTTGAGTGACCGGAAAAAAATAAATCACCAAAAAACAGATGAATCCACCCATATAAACAAATAAGAGCCAAGGGAGCCTTACCTTGATTTGGTCAAAAATCGGAGCATCAATGTCATCTCCAGCTTGCCCTCTAGACAGCATTTCTTCTTCGGCCTCCGCTCGAATCACGTCAATGACGTCATCCACTGTAACCACACCCACAAGTTTATTGTTTTCATCCACAACGGGAAGAGATAAAAAGTCATATCTCTCCACCTTATTAGCCACTTCCTCTTGTGGAGAACCTACAAGAGCGGTAATGACATCTGGATTCATAATTTCACCTAAGGTTTCTGTTTTCTTTGAAAGCAAAAGCTCCTTTAAACTTAAAACCCCAATCAGTTGCTCGTTTGAATTCACCACATAAATATAAAATAAAATGCTCTTGCCTTGGCGATCTTCTTGAATGGCTTTAATTGCTTCAGTGGTAGTGGTTTCTTTAGGTAAAGCAAAGAAATCACTATTCATGATACCGCCGGCAGAATCTTCAGCATAACCCATTAATCCAGCTAAATCTTCAGACTCTCCACTTTCCATGCCCTGAAGGATTTTTTGTGCCTGCTCTGGCTCTAGGGCCCCCATAATATCGGCCATGTCATCTCGCTCAATATATTTAAATAACTTAGCTTGAGACTCTGACCCAATATTATTCAATAACTCTATTTGTAATTCTGGCTTTAAATAACTAATAATCTCTGCTTTTTTTTGAATAGATCGTTCCAATTCAAAAATAAACAGTCTTTCTTCCATAGAAAAACCTTCTAACACTGCAGCGACGTCTGCAGAGTGAGTCTTTTCTAGAATTTTTTGGATGTTACTATCCGCTCCACGATGATAAAGCTTCTCTATCATATCCAACAGACGTTTTACTTTTTCATCGCTCATAGAGTGGCTCCGATTTGTTCAATTTTTTTCTTCTTTTTCACGTAGTAGAAAGCTCCCAAACCGCCCCACATCAACAAAAATAACTGAAAAGCTGTAATTACGAGCTGGCCTACATCAATTTTTTGACCTGTGTAGGTTTGAAACAAATAAAGAAAAACAATCTGACCGACACCAATCCCCGCCGGAGCGATAGGGACTGACATTAAAATAAATCCAATAGGAATAGCGAAAAAATATACACCCCAAGACAAATCATTAAACCCGAAGGCATAGGCCATAACGATCATAAAAAAGATCGCTGACAATTGGCTTCCTACGCTCATTAAAAAAGCTTTTAAAATGGCTCCCCAATCTGATCCATAGCTATGGAGTGCATCATAAAATCCGCCCAACTTAGGGATTTTATGAATATACTGAATAATACCATTGAGTCTTCTGACCTTTTTTGAAAAAGCGATCAATAAAAAAACAATAGCCCCTAAAAGACCAAGGATTAAAAGAGTAGCCGCCTGTGACAACTCTGGGTGAGAAAATACAAAATCCCAATACACAATGACCGAAACCACAGAAATCGCCATCATTATTATTAGACCAAAAACTCTATCTACAATCACAGTGGTCGCTGCTTTCATTCTCTGATGCGGATTCTCTTTGACCACGTAGTAAGCTTTAACGACATCTCCACCAATACTACTTGGTAAAGCGAAATTAAAAAAGATCCCCATTAGGGTCAGCTGTAAAGAATCTTTAAACGTACTGTTGATTTTTTGCGAACGAAGCAAATACAACCATCTCATATTATTAAATAAGATGTTCAAAAAACTCAAAGCTAAACCCATTAAAAAATAATAGGGATTTGCAATTTTTGCTAAGACTTGAAAGTTCAAATCTCCTCGATAGACCAAAAAGCCAATGAGCCCAAAAGCAAACAAAAATTTAACTAATGTAGAAAGCTTTCCCTTCAAAACAGACATAAACACCTCAAAATTAAACAGCTACTCTTCACCTTGCAACTCTAAGATATATTGTCTGGCCTGGCAAATTTTATCACTCAGAGATTCAGATATCTGTTGGACATCAATGATAAGGGTTCCCCTCAAGTCATCATTCTTAAATCCCTGTTGAATCAACCAATCGTTTGACTTAAATCCACCCCAACGAGTGAGACTCGCTGATTCAAATTCAGTTTCATACCCAGTCTCTTTAAGTTCCTCTTGTTTCAAATACTGTAGAAGAGCGTGACTATCCATATCCTTCCAATGAATAATGGCTCTATCATAAACTCTTTCCTGCTGAATAAGCAGAGGAAGAGAGTTCGCGGTCCCACTATTTTCAAATTTTTCTATTTTATCTTTGTCTTCCACAATTTGATCAATCAACCCCTCACAAATCCTCTTTGTGCTCTCATCACTCCACACAAAACCAGAGGTTATCGGCGCGCTAAACTTTAGCCTCGCCCCTAAAAAGGCAACGGCCAATTGTGAATTAATCGAAACAATGTAACCCTGAAATCGACCTAGAGTTTTAATGCTTTCTACACTGGGAGGTTGATTGTGATAAATTTGCAAAACAAAATGTTTTTGTTCATTAAGATGCTGAAAGAGCTCCTCAGTCTTATACTTTCTTGAAAACAAAGGATCATGATGAGTCAATAGAGTAAAGAGAGAGTTTTTTTGAAATCCTTCTAAAAATTCTTTCTGACTCGAACTAAAATCTCCCCGAAAAGAAATAGGTTCAACGTCAAACCCCTCTTTTGCCAACTGGATCATTGGCAATTCTAAATAGGGGTCCATATTTTTAAAAAAATACCCTTTGATTTTATGAGGAAAACTCTTAACTAAACCTCCCGTGGTCTCCATAAGAGCATGATTTAGACCACGAAAAACCATTACATGAATATCCGTCTCTTCCAGGCCAAGGTGTTTCTTCACCTCTAAATTTGATTTATCCCAAGTCGATTTTGAATATAAATCAATCCTCATATAATCTTAAATTCCCGCGTCGTGTCTTTCTTGATCATCCACGCGAGATGGGATCCCCCCTTTTAGGTTCGCCCGATAAGCAAGATATTGAATGTCATAGTTAAAACCTGAACGCGCCAATCCAGGACGCTGCCACTCTGGCCCCATTCGAATGGCATCCACCGGGCAAGCTTCTTCGCAAAATCCACAAAATACACATCTCAATATATCGATTTCATAACTGATAGGATACTTTTCAACCGTTGGATCCTCGTGTTCTGCCGCTGTGATGGTTATACATTGTGCCGGGCAATTTGTGGCACACAACATACACGCTGTGCAACGTATGGATCCGTCTTTTTTTACGGTCAATACGTGATTGCCTTTAAACCGTGGGCTGTATTGAAATTTTTCTTCTGGGTAATTGAGCGTTTGCATGCGAGTGGGCTTTGTGAGGTTGCCCATCATCTTTTTAAACGTAAGTCCCATGCCGGTGAGAATCCCAGGAAGATACCACTTAGATGCTTCACCCGGTTTTTTAACAATGCTCATAATGGCCCTCGACTATAAACAAAATAGTTTTTCTTTGGATGATGTTCAGGCTCAACCAGTTCTACCTTTGAGGCCTCACCAGCCATTAACTGAACCGCTTCAACCACCGACAAGGCTTGCTTCACCAAAAAGGTCACTGGTTTTACAGTCTGCGCTCGCCCCTGGAAATTCACATAAGTGCCTGGCTTTTCTACAAATGTTTTTAACGGTATCTGCCAAGTTGTACCCGTCATGGTATTTAATTCGCCCACTGGACAAGCGGACATCCATACTACCTTATCCACACCATTAATGAGTTGAACCTTTTCGCCCATGTCCGAGTACACCGCGGGGTTTTCAGGCCCAACAACAATGACCACCCTTACGGTGCCAGCTTTCAGCTTGGTTTCGAAATCTTGCCAGGTTTTGTTTAGCTTTCGTGCATCCAGTCGTTCTAACAACCCTTTTGTATTTGGATTTCGGTCTCCTCGAAGCAAAAGCCCATCAAAATCATCAAACTTCTCTGGGTTGTTCACCCAATGATAGACCTGATCGACTTTTAGATCGCCATTTATCCAATCTAAAATAGCGTCGTACTCCTCATTGCTGTGTTGCCCG
>JAGRAA010000022.1 GCA_020435185.1 Bdellovibrionales bacterium
GGGAGTGATTGAGTTTTCGCATTTTTGCCTTTCCTGATTTACTAAGTTTGACCTTTAAAATAGTCTTCCCATCGCGAGAAACTGGTTTCGCGCTGAGAAAATCTCCCGCATTAAAAGAAACTGCTGAGCCAGCAGAACTCACCAACGGAAGAGCAGAAATTAATAATGCAATTGAAAATTGACGTAAATTCATAAGTCCTCATTTCTACATGAAGTTAAAATATTTAAAAAATTTTTATCTTTATTTAATTAAGATAAAAGGGAGGACTAAGACCAGAACGAAAATAAAAATGTCTCGCAGAAAAAATATGTTTAATTAGTGAAGTATGAAAGGGAATCGAAACAGAATAAAACTCTACAGAAGAAGGACCAATAAAGGGCTGAGATAAATTAGGTTTGTGAAAATTAGTTTTAAAGACTTTTGAGAGAAGTAAACATTGTGAATTCGTGCCTAGTTGGCACGTTGGTGGTTTAAAATGATCAGAGGTTGTATGGAAAGAAGCACTTGCGAGCGCGGGGGAGACATTCACCAGGAAAAAGCCTAAGAATATCGAGGGTAGAGTAAAATATTTAGAGTAATACATGGTTTGCAATAACATCAAACACAATGTGTGGCTTAAAATGTCATTGTCAAGGTAGAAAGGATTTTTTTTATTTTTGAACAATCATTTTTTATTCGATATTTTAATCCCATTTTCGTCTAATTTGAAGAGAATCAAAAAGCTCTTTGCATAACCTAATGATGGATTGTTATCTGCTGTGTGGGTGATGGGGGCATCGTAACTTCCGATGGCTACAAAAAAGTTTTTGTTCAAGGTGAGAATTTTATCAACGCTGGTGTGTCGATTACTTTTCAAAACAAAACTGTTCAGTTGAATTCCATTTTGATCAAAGTGATCAATAAAACCATAGCCATATGAGGTTATAGATTGAGTTTTTGCCCGATGATATCCTCTGGTTCCAGAAACATACATTTGATTTTGCATCATAATTGCGCTCGAAAACCTATCTTCATTATCAATATCAATAATACGTTCGAAAGCTTGAGAGGGAGACATAAATTTGTAGAAAATGTCATATTCGCTTTGCCCAGGTCTTAATATAGCTCCAAAGAATCCATGAGTATCTTTCTCTAGAGGCAGTAGTTGAAAAAAATAGTCTATGGAGCTATCGAGAACATTAATTGATTTTTCGCTACCGTCTACGGGATTTAAGCATATTTTCACTAAATCCATAAGACCATTGACGCCTAATCTGTGGCCAAATATTTTGTTGTGTACAAGGGTTTGTTTTTCATACAGAGAGCTATAAATGCAATAGTTTTCGTTTTCATCTTGGGCATAGAAGGCAGGTAGGTTCCTATAGGAGCCTTTGTAAGGTCGAGAAAATTCGTAAGCCCATAAGAAGTTGAGTTCTTTATCATATAGGGCGTAGTACCCTAAATAGTAATTAGCAACAACTAGATTTCCATCTTTGAGGGGTTGAACTTTTATCAAGGTCTCATCAATAACAGAGGGAAAGGGATAGAGAAAGTCATTAGAGGCAGAGTTTAGGCCGTTAAGTGGTTTGGTAAAGGCAATATAAAGTTTTCCTGTGGTTTCAGTAAAGTAGTATTTTTCTGTGGGTAGGTTAGTTTCGTTAATTTTAATAGTGTGAAGGGGGACTCTTTCGATTTGGTGAAGACTTGAAAAATGAAATTCAATAAAGTTTAATGTCGCTTTACCTGTGTATTGATCTTGTCTATATGCAAGAGCTCGTATTTGATTATCCTGTAAGAAAAGTTGAGAGATTTGTTCATTTGACTCTAGGTCGAGAGTGGCCATCTCCATTGTTTTAACATTTACTCGAGAAATTCTAAAAAACTCAGATTCCGCAATAGGAGGAGTGTTTTCTACCCGCGAAACTATCCATACTGTATCTTCGTCTTCAGTGACGGCGTCGACAATATACACTGAAAACTCTTCACCGAGACGGATAAATTCTTTAGACCCATCTTTTAAATAAAAATTAGGAAGCGAAGCTGTTGGACTACTCGACTGCGATGCTCGATCGCAACCGCTTAAAATGATTCCAATAATAAGTATTAATAGGGTTCTAATGATTTTCATAATAAAGGTAGCCTTTCTGAATGCTGACATAAGAGCAAGTTTCATACCATTTTGGTCAGGCTTTCTTTGGTCAGTAGATTAAAGAGCTGTTTAAAAATCCAAAAGTTTGGATTGAGTATTAAATTTTGGACTTATTTTTTTTCACGTGATGATTAAATTGATTTGACCTGGCACTTGCATTGCAAATTCGCCAAAGCGTCAATTTTGAGAGTCCTCAAAAGAAAAATGTTTTCTTTTGTAATGGGGTACAACCCTATGGCTCTTGATTGACGGACAACAAAAATAAAAAGGAAGAGGTAAATAATGAAAAAGAAATCGATGCTTTTAGCACTATCGGCCGTCTTTATGGCCATGACATGGATGCAGGGAGCTTACGCACATAGAATTACAGCCGTAGCCGATCCGGCAAAACGTTGCAATAATAGAGGTATTGATCTAGCAAAATGTGATCAAAAAAGGAAAAAGGCTCTGCAGAGGGGTTGTATTACTGAAGAAGAATATAATGCTCTGGTACAGTTTAACTCTTATCCGACCTGTGACCCTGATGAGTCTGGATTGAATCAACTGGATGGTTGGTGTCCTTGTGGATGTTTGCATCCTAATACAGGGTTGAGCGTCGAAGTGGTTGGCGATGAGGGGTTTGTGACTCAAGCATTAGCAAACGAGGTTGTCTATAATCGTTTTGGTTATAAGATGATTACTCTTGACGAGTCTGCAGATATTGAGGCTGGAAAGATGGATTTGTCTAAACAAGGGATAGCTCTTTCCACTGTTGGGCCAGCTCTTCGTCCGATTATTCAAATTAATGCAGAAGATGGACGAGTGATTCGTATGACACAAACTCATCCTGTAGTCTTGGCCAATGGAGACATTAAAGAGGCTAAAAAACTTCGTCCCGAGGACAATTTATTGGATATTAATGGAAAAGAAGTTTCTATAAAGAGTCTTCAGTCTTACAAGTATGATGGACCTGTAGTGAATCTCGCGACAGAGTCTAAGAATATTGAAGGACATGTAATTTTCGCTAATGGCTTTGCCGTAGGAGATTTAACTCTCGAAGCATGGCTTGCAAATTTTGAAAAATCCACAGAATTGAGGAAGTAAATTATGAAAAAGCAATACCCGTTGCTTTTGATGGGGGCGGTAGTCGTTGTAGGTACCGCTCTTTTTATGAGCAAGAGAAATGAACCTTCAATAGAAAAAGATATTAAGATGGTAAATGAAGTAGATAAAACAAAAATGGATAAGCAAGATACAAAAAAGAAAATGAAGTCTTTTGTCCCGATATCCTCACAAAAGGATCAAAGTAGTAATAAGGATGATTTACAGATCGAAAAAAAAGATGAATCCTTTTCTGTAAGGGGTCAAATTAAACATTCTATTTCATTCTATATGAACGCTATTCAAAACTATACTAAAAGAAAAATGGCAAAAGAGGTTTTCGAAGACATTTATGCATCAAAGGAAAAACATAAATATATCTTAGATCTAATCTCTGATTTTTCTAAGGTCAATGATGAGTTTAGCGATGGTCAAGCTAAAGCTAGAGTATTTGCTGTTTCTTATGTTAGTTATATTTATAAAGAAAAAAATAATCAAGACGAGCTTATTGAGGTATTAAATAGTATATCTGAAGATATTAATAAAAACGGAAATATTAAAAATAGATCTTTAGATCTTGAA
Organism: Bdellovibrionales bacterium; assembly: GCA_020435185.1. Classification (GTDB taxonomy): domain Bacteria; phylum Bdellovibrionota; class Bdellovibrionia; order Bdellovibrionales; family UBA1609; genus JAGRAA01. The sequence continues at coordinate 3,792 of JAGRAA010000022.1, forward strand.
GATCTGTTAGTGAGTTATTTTTCTAAAATATCATTTCAGCAATTAAAACAGAATCCGAATTACTATTTTTCAAAACTTTCTTTGAATTCTTCTGTAGATAAGTTTGTAAGAAACTCTCTTTTGGCGAGCTATAGTGAAATTGATGACAATCCGCTGGCGTACAAAAAGATTGTGGCTGCGATGAGGAATCTAATATGAAAATTAAACTATTTAAAGTTAGAGTCTTTTTTTTGCTTTCAGTTCTGAATTTTCCTGTTTCTTCTTGGGCTGTTGGAGTTACCAATCATGCGATCGATTTTGTGTCTGGATCTGGAGATGCAAAAATCCTATTACTGGATGGAGATTCTGTTAACCGCTCTTTTTTAACTAAGGTAAATAGACAGATCGAGGCGAGTTATTCCTTTGATTCGAGAGGGAGATATCAAGCGAATAGTATTTCTGGATTTGTGAGTAGCAAATGGCGGGAGTTAGAGATGGCTTCTCAAGGAGAGAGATCGCTTTTGAATAACTACAGAAGTAAAGGAGAGCTATTAAGAAACTACAAAGCGAATACTATTATTGATCCAAAATCAGAAAACTCCATTTTGCGTAAGCATTCAATTTTTCCCTTAGAATCTACTACTTATTATAATCCAGAAGATAAAGTAGTTATTGCGCAAGACTTTCAAACGGCATTGCCAGAAAATATTTGTCAAGTTCTTGAATGGCCTTCTATTAACTTAGAATTAGAAATGAAAAAGTTTGAAGACGAAATTGTCAAAATCATTCAAAT
>JAGRAA010000023.1 GCA_020435185.1 Bdellovibrionales bacterium
ATTAGTATGTTTTATATTAAAAGAGTTGTGGGTCTGCCTGGGGATAAAGTTTTTTATGAAAATGGAAATCTCTATATCAATGGGGAATTAGTTGAAAGAAGAGTCCCTAATAAACTAAAAGAAGAATATGACTGGTTATCTGATTCTGATTTTCCTGCTGAGGGAGAAGATGCCAAGCTAAACTATACTCATTGGGAAGAGAAGTTGGGTGAATACACTCACAGTATTCTTTTAAGAAGAGGAGAAAATTTTGACTTAACCTATGGTCCGTGGACCGTACCCAAGGACCATTACTTTGTAATGGGAGATAATAGAGACAATTCTAAGGATAGCCGATTGTGGGCTCCTGACAAACGATTTGTCCCCAGGGAATATTTAGTAGGAAGGGCTTCATTTGTGTGGTTGAGTTGTACTAAAAAACTTCCTGTCTTGTCTTTTTTGTGTAACCCTCTTGATATTCGTTGGAACCGAATATTTCATTCAGTTCATTAGTTATGAGAAAAAAAACAACCGCCAAAAAGAGTTTTTCGTCATTTTTTGGAGCTTTAATACTCATCTTAGGTTTTCGATGGATCGTATATGAACCGTTTGTTATTCCTTCGGGGAGCATGATTCCCACCCTGTTGATTAACGATCATGTCATAGTAAGTAAGTATGATTTTGGAATTAGAATCCCATTTACCAGCCGATGGCTTACTCGTTGGGATGCTCCTCGTCGCGGAGATATAGTCGTTTTTCAGTCGGTGAGTAAAAGAAATTACTTCATGGTTAAGCGAGTTATTGGTGTAGCGGGAGATAAGATTGAGCTGGCGTCTGACGAAACTGTAGTAGTAAATGGTACACCGATACCTCGAATAAATATAAACAGCTTCAAAGAGTATATTAATTATCCGAAAATGTATTCTTTAAACCAATTGGATTTCGAAGACTCTATTGAGGATTTAAATTTCTTCATAGAAGAACAATCGGGAAATCAATACAGAGTATTACAAAATAAATTAAATAAAGACTGGAGTGGGAAAGTCTTTGAAGTTCCTGAAGGAAATGTTTTTGTAATGGGAGACAATAGAGATAATTCAGCGGATAGTCGTTATTGGGGATATTTGCCTGTTGATAATATTGTTGGGCGAGTTGGAAGTGTATGGTTGAGTTGTACGGACTCTCTTGCCGGATCTAATTTTTTATGTCAACCTTCTACTATTCGGTGGCATCGGTTTTTTCATTCGATCCGCTAGTACAGTTTAACATTAGCTTTTTCTGTGTTGCTTTTTCGTTGTGGTATTCTTGGATAATGCTTCCTCCTCGCGCCTAGAAAAAATAAATGTTAAACTGCACTTGTGCTCTAGGAGGCCAATATAGAATCGAAAAAATATTCAAAAAAAACACTTTCTCACGTTTTAAGGGATTATATAGAGGTTATATTACTGGCTTTGGTAATCGCTTTGTTGATCCGAACATTTATCATCTCAGCTTATAGAATTCCTACGGCAGCGATGATGCCTAATCTTTTACCTGGAGATTTTATTTTTGCGAACAAATTAGCCTATGGATTTTTTGGTAAAAGTAGTCCGCGGCCGGGAGATGTAATACTCTTTGATTGTCCTAAAGATATTTCTGTCCGATGTATAAAAAGGGTTATTGCTCTTCCTGGAGATACGGTTCAGTTGAGGAAGGGAGAGTTAATCGTAAATGGTGTTGCCGCTGAATACGAAGAATTAAAAAGTCAAAATTTCGCTAATATTTTAGGACGAGAACAGTTTTTGTTTAGTAATGAAAAAATAATGAGTTTGAATAGAGATATATTGGTTAGAAAGAGAATGGATCCAGCAGAGGATTTTGGACCTGAAATTGTCCCTGAAGGCAAAGTTTTTGTTTTAGGGGACAATAGAGTTAAAAGTGAGGACTCCAGGAGCTGGGGAGGCGTTGCATTAGAGTCTATCCGAGGAAAGGTATATCTTATTTGGCTTTCTTTGGATTGGGATAAAGCCTGGGCTGAGGGTAAACTCCCATCTATTCGCACAGACCGTTTTTTTGTCAGGGTTCGATGACGGGAAGCCTTCTTCGGCAGGGATAGATTCGGCCAAAAATTGACACACTAACATTTTCGTATATACTGGCTCCTAATGTCAAAATCAGGACCTTCCTTACTTTTTACTCATCAACTCAGTAATGAAGTTATCTTTTCTCTCTTCGAGAAAGCTAAGTTATATAAAGAAACTCAATTTCATAATATTCCAGATTCCTATAGTGGTGCCGTTCCGCTTTTACTTTTTTTTGAACCTAGTACTAGAACAAAGGTAAGTTTTCAAATGGCCATGAGCAGGCTAGGGCTGAAGCCAATAATGATTGACGTTAACGAGCAATCCAGTGTGGTCAAGGGAGAAACCTATTTAGATACTCTTAAAAATATTATGGCTATGAAACCGGACCTCTTAGTTGTACGCTACGGAGAAGACAAAGAAATTACCAATTATCTAGAGGCGCAAGAAACTCCTGTCATTAATGGCGGAGGAGGAGTGAGTGAGCATCCTACGCAGGCCTTGTTGGACGCTTTTACGATATATGAGGAGTATGGCCAGTTTCAAAATCGAAAGATTTTATTGATAGGAGATATTGTTCATTCAAGAGTAGCCTCTTCGAACATTCATCTTTTGACTTCATTGGGGGCTCAAGTTGGTCTTTTTAGTGATGAGGACCTTTGCAAAGATTATAGCTCTCAGAAGTATATGTTTGAGACACTAGCACAGGCTTTGGCTTGGGCGGATGTGATAATGCCCCTTCGGCCGCAAAAAGAACGGTTTAAACAGTATGGTTATTCGGCCTCCTCTTATGCTGAAAAATTTTGTTTGAGACAGGAGCATTTAAAAATGTTGAGAAGTGATCAAATTGTTATGCACCCTGGCCCATGGAATGAATCTGTAGATATTGAAGAAGCGGTTGTTAATAGTGAGAATTCTAGAATTTTTCAACAGGTTGAAAACGGGGTTTATGTTAGAGCGGCGCTCATTGATTCTATTTTATCGGAGAAGCATAAATGAAAAAAGGTTTTTTGGTTTTAGAAGACGGAGAGGTTTTTTCAGGGGAGTGGGTAGATCCTTATGATAAGATTTCAAATGAAAGTGTTGGAGAGGTGGTTTTCAATACTTCTCATTCAGGGTATGAAGAAATCGCCACTGATCCTTCTTATTTTTCTCAAATTGTTGTGATGACGGCTAGCCAACAAGGAAACTATGGTGTTTCGGATGAATTTTGGGAATCTGAAAATATTTGGATCAAAGGTTTTGTTTGTCTTGAGGTACAAAACAGTGAAAGAGATAGTCATTGGGTTAAAACAATCACAGAAAAAGGAGTACCCATATTAACGGGTTTAGATACGCGTAGTTTAACTTTTCACTTGAGAGATTTGGGAACTCCTTGGGGGGCATTAGTATGTGTAGAAGATGAAATCAAGGCTCGTGAAATTGGAAAGAAAGTCATTCAAGAAAAGAGAGTGGCCCTTTCTGATGATGGAGACTGGCCTTTTTTGGTGAGCTGTAAGGAAGCCGTTATTTACCAAGGAGACGTGAAGCGAGGACCTCGGGTAGCTGTATTGGATTTTGGATGTAAAAAAAATATTGTTCGCGAATTGATAAAGAGATGTAGCGAGGTAAAAGTTTTTCCGAGTCGAACTAAGCCAGAAGAAATCAAAGGATGGCAGCCTGATGGTCTTTTGCTGAGTAATGGCCCAGGAGATCCTGCATTGGTTAAAGAAAGTATAGATAATGTAAAAGAGTTGTTGGGGTGGAAGCCTCTGTTTGGAATATGTATGGGTCATCAAATTCTAGCTCTAGCTTTGGGAGCAAAGACATATAAATTAAAATTTGGACATCGAGGCGCGAACCATCCCATTGAAGATAAGCTTTTGAATAAAGTCTATGTGACTAGTCAGAATCATGGATATGCAGTACAAGAAGAGGGGCTGAGCTCGGATATATCTGTTACCCATATTAATTTAAATGATAGGACAGTAGCGGGAATTTCTTGCGATGAGAAAAAGTGTTTTAGTGTACAGTTTCATCCAGAAAGTCATCCTGGCCCTAGAGACAGTGTAAGTTTATTTGATTATTTTGTTGGACGATTGCTATGAATTACGAATTATTCACCGATGAGTTAATGAAGCATTATACTTCGGATATTTTTAAAGATGAGGTGATCGAGGCTAAAAAGGCGTTTTTTGGTGGAAATGGGCCTGTGGATGCTGAAGAACCAGATTATGAAATGAAGATTATTCACTTCTCTGAATGGTATTTATTTACGAGACCATTAAAAGAATACAACGTTACCCCAGCGGTATATGCAAAAGAAGATGACAGTTTCGAGTTAAATGAACAATTTCCAGATATTTATAAAAACTTAGTAAACCATCGACATAGTTTATTTGAATTTATTAAATTGTCTAAAACAGATCTACATATAAGGGATGTGATTTCTAAGTATAAGTTTATCATCAAAGATTCTCCTGTAACCATTGGTTTTAATAAAGGGCAGGTTTTTGAGGCGAGAGTCATCCCTCACGGTCAAAGTTTTTCATTTATGAAATCATTTTGCTTTCATCCTCCTCAGGCCACGAAGTTTATTCTTAAAGAGGTGAAGGTATTACAGAAAAATAAAGATATGGATATTTTAGCATCTATTGAGACTTTGATTCAAAAATTAAATAATAAAAAACAAAAGTACGAACAATATAAACACGTAGCAGTGGAAATGATATATTCAAATGAGCCAAAAATATAAAAATACACGAAGCGATATTAAGAAGGTTGTCATACTGGGAAGTGGTCCTATTGTGATTGGTCAAGCATGTGAGTTTGATTATTCAGGAACACAAGCATGTAAAGCACTAATGAAAGAGGGGTTAGAGGTTGTGCTGATTAACTCTAATCCTGCAACTATTATGACCGACCCAGATTTAGCGAGTAAAGTTTATATCGAGCCACTGAAGGTGCCTTTTATTAAAAAGGTTTTAGAAAAAGAGCGTCCCAATGCAATTATTCCAACATTAGGCGGACAAACGGCTCTTAACCTTGCTTTGGAGTTAGAGAAAGAAGGTATTTTACGCGAGCTCAATATCCAAATGTTGGGTGCAAAAAAAGAAGTGATTGAGGCTGCTGAAGATAGAGAGAAATTTAGAAATATTTTGGATAAAATAGGCGCTCAGTATCCCAAAAGTTTTATGGTGCACACTCTTGATGAGGGTATGGGGGTCGTCGATGATGTTGGTTTTCCGATAATTTTAAGACCTAATTACACTTTGGGAGGTGGAGGAAGTGCTATTTGTTATTCTTTAGAAGAATATAAATTAAAGCTTGCACATGGGCTTCATGAAAGTCCCACGTCAGAGGTTTTGGTTGAGGAGAGTATTTTAGGTTGGAAAGAATTTGAGTTGGAGGTCATGAGGGATAAAGCGGGTACCTTTGTGGTCATTTGTTCCATTGAAAACATTGATCCCTGTGGCGTACATACCGGAGATAGTATTACCGTTGCTCCGCAACAGACTTTGACGGATCGAGAATATCAAGAAATGAGAACCGAGGCCTGTAAAGTTATTGAAGAAGTCGGTGTAGAAACGGGAGGGGCAAATGTGCAATTTGCTGTTTGCCCAGATACAGGAAAAAGAGTTGTTATTGAGATGAACCCTCGGGTTTCAAGGTCTTCGGCTTTGGCTAGTAAAGCGACAGGATTCCCTATAGCAAAAATAGCTGCTCTGTTGGCTATTGGATACGAGCTTAAAGATATACAAAACGACATTACAAAAACAACGCCGTCTTGCTACGAGCCAGCTTTGGATTATGTGGTGACGAAAATACCTCGCTTTGCTTTTGAGAAGTTTCATGGAGTAGAAGATTCGTTAGGAACTCAAATGAAAAGTGTTGGAGAAGTAATGGCTATAGGGAGAACATTTAAGGAGTCTTTTCAAAAGGCCCTGCTTTCGCTTGAAAAAAGTGAAGTCTCTGCTCCTAAGGTTATTTATAGCGAATCTAAGTTAACCTATTCTAACTCTCAAAGGATATTTCATATTTTTCAAGCCTTTAGAGACGGATTTTCAGTTTCAGAAATCAATGAAAAAACTAAAATTGCACCGTGGTTTTTAGAGCAGATTAAAACCCTGGTGGACTTTGAGTCTAAGTTGTTTTCGAATGAATTAAATCTTGAACTTCTTCGGCAAGCAAAGAAGTTGGGTTTTTCAGACGCTCATATTGCTGAAATTTGTTTGATGGAGAAACGCCAGGTTACCAAGCTTCGTGAAGAGAATGGGCTTTTCCCGAGATATTTTCAAGTAGACACTTGTGCGGGTGAGTTTCAATCGCAAACGCCTTATTTTTATTCTACCTACTGGGCTTCACCGCTTGGTTTTTCTGATGGGGAAAATACTGTAGTTCTTTTGGGGAGTGGGCCCAATAGAATTGGACAGGGAATTGAGTTTGATTACAGTTGCGTGAGAAGTGTAAAAAGGTTTCAAAAAGAAGGCTTTAAGGTGGTTATGGTAAATTCTAATCCAGAAACCGTATCTACTGATTACGATACAGCGGATGAGCTTTATTTTGAGCCATTGACCTCTGAACATGTCGGAGAGGTTTTACGGCATACTCAGCCCAAGGGATTTGTTTCTCAGCTTGGAGGGCAGACACCTATTTTGCTTTCAAAAGCTTTAACTCAAAGCGGTTATAAAATGTTAGGAACCTCTTTGCAATCAATGGATTTAGCCGAAGATAGAGTGCAGTTCGTGAATATTTGTCGAAAGCTAAATTTCAAAATTCCAAGAGCTGGTACAGCTACTGATTTAAATTCAGCATTAAAATTGGCCGAAGAAATCGGTTATCCTTTAATGTGTCGACCAAGCTATGTTATTGGCGGAAGCCGTATGGAAATTGTTGAGTCTGAAGAAGACCTTGTCAGTTATTTTGAAAGAAGAGGCGCTGGTTTTACCGAAGAGGCGCCTTGTTTAATGGATGAATTTTTAGAGAGAGCTCTTGAGGTTGATGTTGATCTTGTAAGAGGGATTGATTGGGTTGTTATTGGAGGAATCATAGAACATATTGAAGCTGCAGGTGTACATAGTGGTGACAGTATGGGAGTTTTGCCGCCTCAACGTTTGAAGCATGAAACCTCTTTAAAGATAGAGCAACTCTGCAGAGATATGGCAGAGGAGTTAAAGATTTTAGGATTTTTAAATTTACAACTTGCTATTAAGAATGATGAAATTTACATGATTGAAGCAAATCCTAGGAGCTCTAGAAGTGTACCCTTTATCGCGAAGGCTGGAGGAGTTCCATTGGTCGATTTAGGTGTGAAAGCTATTCTTGGCAAAGATGTCCAAGAAGTTCATGCAGATCAGTATAATTGGAGAAATTTAAAAAATGTATGCGTGAAAGGTGTGGTCTTTCCATTTAAAAAATTCTCAGAGGCTGATTCTATTTTAGGGCCAGAGATGAAATCAACGGGTGAGAGTATGGGAAGGGGTTTGACATACTCTGAAGCGCTATTGAAGGCACTTTATTCTAGCCAAGTTAATCTTCCAGATCAGGGAGAGGTGTTTTTAAGCTGGAGAGAAAAAGATAAAGTAGAATTATTGCCGGTGGCTAAAGATTTGGCGGCTATGGGTTATACTCTATCCGCAACGAGCGGAACGGCAGACTTTTTATCGCAACATAATTTATCCGTTGAAAAGGTGAATAAAGTACTAGAGGGTAGGCCGCATTGTGTAGATAGGATTCGCAGTGGCAGAGTGTCTTTTGTGATTAACACAACATCAGGAAGAGACTCCATAGAGGCGAGTATAGGTATTAGAAGGAGTTGCGTAGACTATTCTATCCCTTGTATTACTGAAAGTGACGCCGCTATTCAAATTGTAGATGCTCTAAAAGATAAGGCAAAGGGTAAGTTTGACGTAGCTCCTTTAGATGAGGTCGTGGTTTTATAAATCCGTAAACCTAAAGTTGACCAAAATTCTTTGAGCGCGATACTCTTAGGGCATGAGTATACTAAAAGTAAGAGATCTTGAAAAATCATATAAAAAAGGGTTCATTCCAAAGTCTCAAAAAGTCTTAAAGGGCGTTAATTTCACAATTGAAGCTGGAAAAATAACTGGCTTTCTAGGTGGGAACGGGGCTGGTAAAACAACAACAATGAAATGTCTCCTTGGGCTTGCATTCCCTGACTCGGGCATCATTGAGTATTTTGGTGGAAAACCTCTGGATTCTGAAGTTAAAAAAAAGATTGGTTTTTTGCCAGAGCGTCCTTATTTTTATGATTATCTCACTGGCGAAGAGTTTTTAAAATTTTATGGTAAAGTCTCTCAATCAGTAGGAAATAAAGAATTGTTGTATAGGATTGACGATCTTCTGAAAAGAGTCGATCTTGAGCATGCTCGACATAAACAGCTTAAGGATTACTCTAAAGGAATGCTGCAAAAGATTGGCCTAGCACAAGCGTTGATTCATAAGCCTAGTTTTGTAATATTGGATGAGCCGATGGCAGGTCTAGATCCTGATGGACGTTACTATTTGAGTGAATTGATTAATGAGACCGCTAAAAATGGAACTTCTATCTTTCTAAGTAGTCATTTGTTGAACGATGTAGAAAAGCTTTGTGAAAATTTAGTTATATTAAATGATGGAAAAGTGGCTTATGAAGGGACGACCAGAGACCTAATAAAAGGGATGAGTACTAAGGTTAAAATCTTTTATCTTGTCAACGGAGAGGTTCAGTCAAAGGAATGTGCTAAAGGATCAGAGTTACAAAAAGAAATTGATGGGTTGCGAGCAGAGGGAAGAGAGATTTTGTCCATTACTGAAAAGACGTTCTCCTTAGAAAAAGCCTTTATTGATATGGCGATGAAGGCCGCGGGCAAGGAGGTGTCTCATTAATACCGTGTTTATTATTGCATCAAATACTTTTAAAGAGATTATAAGGGACCGAATCCTTTATGGTCTGATTGTTTTTGCGGTTTTATTAATATTGATTAGTTTGGCTCTAGCAGAGCTTTCTTTTGCGGAGCAGGCGAGGATTACATCTAATTTTGGACTTATGGGGATTCATCTTAGTTCAGTTATCCTAGCTATATTTGTGGGAAGTACTTTGGTTTCTAAGGAGATCGATAAAAAAACTATTTTGACTCTTTTGGCTCGTCCAATATCCAGAGAGCAATTTATATTGGGTAAGTCGGTAGGTCTTTTGTTGATCATTATCTCAGTGACCGTTGGACTAGCGTTAACGATGATTGTTTTATTTATGATTCAAGGTATTGATGTTGGACTTAATTTTGTTATCAGCTTGTATGGGATTGTGTTAGAGGCGCTGGTGCTGCTTGGGGTGAGTTTGCTGTTTAGTAGTTTTACGAGGCCGGTTCTGGTAGTATCTTTTTCAGCGGGTATATATTTGATAGGGCATTGGATGAAAAGCTTATCTTTTTTTGCTGATCAAAGTAAAAACCCTGTATTTGAAGGTTTCGCTACAGTAGTAAATTATGCTTTGCCCGATTTAGAGAAATTCAATTGGAGAGCCCTTGTAATTTACCAAGAGGAGTCTCTTCCTTTCAAAAGTTTTGTAGTGGCCAATCTGTATGCTTTGTTGTGGTTTGTTTTTTTAATTGGTTTGACGTCGTTTGTTTTACGGAGAAAAGACTTTGGCTGATTTTTTTGGATCATTTACTGATTTGCCGGTTTGGAGCTGGATTGTTTTTTTTTCGATTCTTGGTTTGTGTTTCGGCAGTTTTGCAAACGTGGTGATCTATCGTTTGCCAGCTCAGTTGAGCGTAGTTAGCCCTAGAAGTAGATGTCCTCAATGTAATTATCAACTGAAGTGGTATGATAA
>JAGRAA010000024.1 GCA_020435185.1 Bdellovibrionales bacterium
GAATACAAAACTCCAAAATCTACCTACCAATGAAAATTCCCTTCTAAAACCAACCCTGGCATCTCTGATGCATTGATATAAATATAAGAACTTATCCTTATCGAGGTGATTTTGTGGGAAAGACTTTTTGGTCTTTTTTATTAATAATATTATATGCTTACGGGTCACAAGCCCAGGCACGCCCTAATCTTTGCCTCCCTCTTTTTTATGACCTAAATCGTCCCTCTGTCAGTAAACTAAACTCTTTTGCTACACGTTTTTACAACAAAAGACTTGAGCTTTTACAATCTTCAAATAAAGAACAAGTCCGAAAACAAATAGGGGACTTCCCTATTTTTCGCCCTATTCCCTTTTTGGCCTTTGCTAAATCTTCTTTCCTCAAAGCTCGCTTCCTTCTTTCTCGAGAATTTCACAGCCAAGAAGAAAATACTCTTAGTTACTACAAATCCTATCCTGAGCAAGAATCCGCCTTAACAAAAGAAATTGATGATCTTATTTATGAGGTTGAACATCTTACTCAAATCGGAAAACTAAACTATCGACAGTGGACCTATCTCGCCTTCAAAGTCAGTGTGGTCAACAGCATTGTGAGTTCAGAATCCTGGTCGCATACACTAGACCAACAAGTCAAGCTTGCTCACCATCCAAAATACACCTTCGAACAAAAACAAGCTCTCCTCTACGAAAATACTCAAAGAGTGATTCGATTGCTCACCGATTTCGATGCATTTAATTATTGGGAAAGGCTTATTAGGCATTATGGGGAAAATATTTTTTCTTTAAACAGGCTTCCTCTGTATATCTCAGGGAACTTCTCACTTCATGAGCCTCCTCAGCAATTCATAAGCAAAGGGTTTCAACCCATCACTATAGAAAGTGAGCCTAAGATCGTTGACGGTAAAATACTTCTACCGTTTGAATCATTCACTCTCAATATAAAAAATGCTCTTCAGTCTCCAGTCAACGGTCAAAAGAGTGACCCTTATTTACAACCTGATACTTTCTCTTCTATATATCAATACTTAGCCTCAAGAGATAAACTCACAAGAGAATTTTTGTTGTTTTTAACCTATAAAACAGCACAACAGCCTCCATCTATACAAGAACATATCAACACTATACTATCGAGCTTTTCTCGACTAGACTCCCCTCTTCTTACACCTTTTCAATTGGCCTTGAAAGTCGAGAGCCTGAGTCAAGAGATTGAAAAAAAAGCTCTTCCTGAAAAGGATTATGAAGATTATATGAAGGCCTTAAGCCTACTAAGATCATTGTCCCACTGGACCTCAACTTGATACTTTTCTGTCCCTTAGTGTAAAATATTGTTATGAAAACTATTGTATTGATCGAAGAAGATCAGCACTATCAAAATGAAGTGAATGCTGCTGTTCATGAACTTGACCATCAAAACAAATTTATCACATTTAAAAATTTAAAAGAATTTTATAGCTGGTTTTCAAAATTACTTACTAATGACAATAATCAAAAAGAAGAAAAAAAAGATCATATCGATTTGATAATAGCCGATTTTGATAGTTTTAAAGATGTTAGTCTTAAGTTATTAGTCAAGACTCAAAAGGCTCTCGTCGAAAAACATTTAGGAGATGAAGAGATTCCTCCGTCTTTTATTATAACTACACATGAAACTCCAGAGTTTCACATAGAAAGCTATTTACACTCTATCATCGCCAATATTCTATATAAACCTTTTGATAGACTTATTTTAAAAGAATCTATTCATAACGCACTCAACGGTAGAAAACCTATAGACTCAAGCCTTTATAGACAAAAATCAAATGCCTCAATTGACATGATTAAGCTGGTCGATATTACTGGTTTAACTGAATTAGGATTTAGAACCAGAGCCACACGCCCTTTGGCTCATGGTGAAATTGCGAAATACTACGGAGAAGTATTTAAAGACCATAAAGTGGATTTTACCTATGCTTATTGTTACAACTGTTCTCCTCATGGAGAAGGATACCAATGTAATTTTAGTTACTTTGGCATTGGCATGGAACAAATCAGTGCGATGCGAAGATATATTCATTCTTTAAAAGATCGTAAACCCATGATTTTAGAAGATGCCAAAGAGGTTCATCCATCAGAAAATAATGTCTATATCATCACTCAAAACATAGACGACTATAAAAAAATTAGTATTCTAATATCTGATAACTTTTCAAATGTGAAATGCATTCCTATTTTTAGATTTGAATATCTTATTGCTCGGCTAAAGGATTCTTCTGGAACTCAAAAGAAAACAGCCTCCAATGATAAAATCTTAAAAAGTGAGAATATACACAGACTCACTCTTAAGAAACAAAAAGTAATCAAGTTTCAAGAGATAGATCAAAAAGGAGAGCCTAAAGACCTAGTTCAGTTCGGAAGTCTAAAGATAGAAGATTTAAAAAATAACTCTACTGAATTAAACAAATATTTCCCTGAAGAGACATTTCAAAAGATATTTAAAAACCCAGAGACCTTGACAGCTAACGACGGAATAGTCGATATACTCGAAAATGACATGATCATCTTTTTCAAAATTTTTAAGATCAATAAAACTGTTGATGAAAACATGGAAGAAATTCTAGAAATCGATTTTTCCTCGGTACATCCAGATGAAGCAGAACGCATTCGTCACAAAAAATTCCCGGTGACCGGGCAAACGAGTGCGATATTTCTAGACGGAATTTATGCCTCTCCCGAATACTTTGATCGTGTTAAAGGGTTTATGTCAAATTCTGAGCCTCAAAATAAAGAGTACAGAATTATTGCACTCTCCAACAAACCACTCCTTGATGAAAAAGATGAAATTCGATATGGAGTCTTCGACGAATGTTTTTGCCTTCCTACAGATAGATATTATTTTGCCAGAAAAATGAAACAGGATTTCCCTTACTGGAAGATTAAAGCTAACGAACCCTTATCTCGAGATGTGGTTGAATATAAAGGAAAAATAAAAGCCGCAAAAAGTATTAAAGTAGAATCTCTCTCTGAAACTTTTCTTATCCTCAATTATCATAGAGCTCTTCCCGTAGGAGAAATTAGAGAGTTTAAATTAAAAATAAAAAATGAAATCGACGCTCCTGAAATATTGGCTATGTGTAATTACTGCGAAAAAATAAATGATAAACAATATACTTTACATTTTTTATTCTTCGGAATTTCAGCAGAACAACGACAACACATTCGGCGCTGGATGAAGCAACAATATCTTTCTGAAAAAGGATCCGAAGGTTAAATTACCAAAAAGTACGGACACACTTTGGTGTCCATGGAGCGTCATTATAATTTTTTTTTCATTCCAATTTCTTAATATTTAAGCAGCTATTTGATGCACTATGGACACCAAAGTGTGTCCGTACCTTTTAGTATTTTAATTTTCGTCTACTAATGTAGGGAATGAAACCGACTCAACAATCTGCCATAGAGGAGTACCAAAATCCCATCCCATAAAAGTATTTTCACTCATAAGTTCTGTACTCGTTTTAGATGTTCCAATACTATTTGCACAATTAGTACAACTCACATTTCCGTTATAAAAGACGTTATTTATTGTATGGGACCCAACAAAATCAGTCCCTAAAATCGGACCCACTGGTTGACCTGAGACCCCAACTACATTTCCTGAAGAGTAAGCGTTGCTGATCGAAAATCCCTCCGAAGTTAAACGACCGATTAGTCCCCCTAAGCTAGAAGCTCCCGTCAAATCCATTTGTGAATAGCTATTTGAGATAGAAGTGGTAGTCACTGAACCATCGCCATCAACTCCAAAGAAGCCTCCCACGAAACCTAGAGACATATTTATACTTCCCTTTGTAGATACTTCCGAAATATCAACTTTATTCCCTCCAGCCGCTAGTCCTCCAGTACTGTAAGCCATTCCGGTAACTTGAACATCAACATGGGAACGTTTAACAGTTGTACTTGTCAAGTAACCAGCAAGCCCCCCTACTGCTGTGTCCGAGTCATTACTGACTATAGTTCCACTTACATTTACATTTTCAATATAAGCACCTGATGCATTACACACTAGAGCCCCTATATAAGTACTTGCTACTCCCCAAACGGCTGTTTCTAAATGAATATTTTGAAAAGAAAGGTTTGTGTACGAGCCTCCGTTTGTATAATAAAATAAGCAACCATACCAATCTGTATCAATATGCATATTAGAAATTACGTGATCATTCCCCTCAATACTTCCATAAAAGAAAACAAATGCCATCCAATTATTAGTTGGGCTTGCTCCACCGTCCGAAAAATCCATATCCGACCCAAATATTATCTGCGCACTGGTATCAGCAAATGCCGTATTAAGTTCCGCTTTCGTATTCACCACATAGACTGTCTTTGTAGAAACCGTCTTAAACACATAGGTGTCCATCGTCGTCGACCCCTGGGTCACACTCAACTTTCTTCTTAGTCCCTTTTGGACCGTATCATCAAAGAATGGCGATACCGATGAGTAATTAATCTCTAGACTAAAATCTCCTGATTCCGGACAGTTTATCACCACTGGACTATCTATATCTCCGCTTACCGTGATGTCTCCCTCTCTACTGTCACAATGGCCCTCTAAGGTCCATGCCGGACTCACTAACTCGTTAAATACACGGGATAATATACTCGATGTCGATTCGGAATTATTCGAAAAGGATAGCGTTTTGTAGTTTACACTTCCTGAGTTCTCGCTACTACTATCTAGAAGAAATATATCTTGATTCAACTGGCAATTCACTAAGCCAATTGACAAGAATAATATAAGAATGCTTTTACTCATTATCTTCATCAAACGTACCTTTATCCCATTCTTATTTTATCGACATCTTTGAAAAAGATAAATATTTTTAGCCCTTATCTCTTATTTTGGGCCAATCTTTTACTCATTAAATAGAC
>JAGRAA010000025.1 GCA_020435185.1 Bdellovibrionales bacterium
AGGAAGATCGTTTTCTTTACTTTTTACCGAGGTTGAGTCGTCACTAGGTTTATGATTTTCTTTTTTACCGTCTTTTTGATTTTGTAAATCGGGCAGATGACTTTTCTTATCTCCAGTTTCCTTTGTCCAGAGGTTCGGCTGATGATTTTCTCTATTCGCCAAAGTAGCGTCGGTTTCATTATTGGAAGAATCCAAACTATCTCTTCCCTTTGAATCTAAACTAGCTGTGCTACTTTGATCCTTTGATAAATACTCCTTGCCATCTGCTAGACCTTCATCTCTATTGAGTTGACCATCAGCATTTTGATTTCCATCTATTGATCCAAACATTTCAAGCCCAGAATCTAGATCTGTTTCTTTTGAATCTACGCTACTCTCATTTTGACTTAAAGATCCTTTCTGTGGGCCTTTTGAATCGCTTTCTATCCCTAGTCCTCGATTATGGTTACTCATACCATAACCTGAAGGGTCTGAAGACTGATCAGGCATATAGCCTATTCCAGACCTATCTCCATCATCGTTAGATTCAGGTCCACCAAGTTGTTCTTGTAATTGCTTTAATTTTTCAGCAGCGCTGAGTTCAGAATATTTTTTATCTTGAGAAAATCTGTAGGTGTCAGGCCCATCTGCATTCCCTGAAACACGGTAATTGGAATCCTGTTTATCGCCAGAAATATTAATTACATCATCGCCAATGGCATTTCTTTCAGAAAGAAGTTTTTTATCCACCTCTTTTTCATAATCTTGCGTATCCTGAATCAATTTTTTTATTTTTCTACTTAAACTCGGACCACTTACGTTCTCATGCATCTTGTTTCTAATTGAAGAAGAGTTCATTCTCTTTATTCCAAGAGAATCATTTCTTTCTAAAAATACAATACAATTAGCATTAAACGTCTGAGCCAAAATCGTAGGGAGTTTAGATATTTTCTTACTTTTATGGCTAAGGCTAACCACCACAAAGTGCGGACTTTGCTGAGTATAATGTAAAATCGCTCCTTCAACGGAGTTTTTTACAACTGTCGGCCACCCTCTTTTCGTTAAAAAAGCAGCTGTACTCTCATAACGATCTTGGTTTTCAACAACCAATAGTATTTTTATCTCCTGTTCTTCAGGAGGGGTGTTAATATCAATTCTGGAAAGATCTATAGCCATATTTAACCAAATAAGTATTTAATACTTTTAAGCATTATTTATTTATCGGCCGTAATCATGAAATAGATTAATCAGTAGAGGATTTATTTATTATCGACCTAGACTTTAGTCATATCAAGCATTAGTCGAATCAATCATTCTATTGAAGTGGTTGCTGGTCTTAATAGTTTTAATAATTAGACAATAAAAAAAGCAACCCCAGGAGGTTGCTTTTTAATATATCAAAAGTCTTATCAGTATTTTACGAAAGCAATAAGAAGAGCGTAAATAACTAGAGACTCAATAAGAGCCAATCCAACAATCATAGGAACAAACATGGCATCCTTCGCTTGAGGATTTCTAGCCATTCCTTCCATTGCTGAAGAGCCAATCAACCCTTGACCAATTGCGCCACCTAATACCGCAATAGAAATAGTCAATGCTGCTCCTAATGCAGAAACGCCACCAGTAGAAGCTTGGGTAGCCATTTCTTCTGCAAACGCTGGTACTGCACCGAGTAAAATTAAAATGTTTACGATCATTTTTGTCATATTCTTCTCCCTTTAGTGGTCGTGTGATATCGCCATGGATACATAAATCATGGTTAATAAAGTAAAAACAAACGCCTGTAAAAAACAGACAAATATTCCAATCATGTAAAAAATTACCGGAATTAACATCGGCACTAAGTCTAGAAACACTCCAAGAACCATATGGTCACCATACATGTTTCCTCTTAGCCTTAAGGCTAATGAGGCTGGACGAACCAAATGAGAAATCAACTCAATAATAACCATCAACCAGGCTAACCACCACAAAGGTCCTAAAAATTGCTTTATATAGCCGGCACCATGTTCTTTAATTCCCTGAAAGTTATAGACAATAAAAACAAAAAACCCCATAGCTAAAGTGGTGTTTAAATTGTCAGTGGCCGGGGTCATCCCAGGAACAAGTCCCATTAAATTGTTGAATAAAATAAAAAAGAATAACGTCGCAAACATAGCGGCGTAGGGCTTACCTTTTTCTCCCATCACCTGAACGGTGAGGTCGACCACAAATTCTGTGATTGTTTCAAAAATCGCTTTAATAGAAAACTTTTTAGCAGGAAGAACGGCTTGATCTCCACTTCCTAAAGCAGCTCTTGCCGTAAATGCTATAAGAGTAAGAAACCCTGTAGCCACTCCTAAAGTTGCTACATGAATAGTGTGATGATCTACTCCTGGAATCATTTGAGTCCAATTAAAATGTACCACTATATTTAGTCTCCGATTTCTCGTTCTTGGATTTCCCCAATTTTCTTATTATAGAATTTCAGGAAGCTTAATTTTTATTTTGTATTTTATCTTTGTGTTTCAAATAGCCTACTACCATAAGAACTGGAAAAAACAAGCCAATTCCCAATGCCACGGCGCTTGATTTTACTTCTGGAATCTGTAGCATTTTATAGAGCGTTAACACAAAAATAAGCCACTTAGATACAATGACACCAATTCCCAAGGCAACAGATTTTTTGAAAAAAAGCAGCTCATAGCCCCAAATCAAGAGAACTAAATTGACGCAACTCAAAAAACTAGAGATGAATACAGAATAATAAAATGTTTTAGAAAAACCCAATAAAAACAGAATCATACAAACAGCCATTGTAATCATGAGTTGATAGGAGATGATTTTAGTTTTCATGACTTTCCGGCTTGTCTATTTGTTTCTCTCGTTCATATTTTTTGATTAATACTACTAAATGATAGGCCCAACCACCTAAGCCACCTAAAACCAATCCAACCGTTGCCAACCCTTTTATTTCATAAGTCTTATCGATATATTGGCCAAGATAAACACCTATAACCGTTATCGCCAACAGCTCAAAACCCAATCCCATAAAAGCCGCAGAATTTTTATCTATTTTCACCGCACCTTTCCTTTGGGCATATTTTCTATTCTTTTCTGAAGCCTCTTGATTCTAAGATCAACAAAGTTTTTTTGATCTTCTTCTCCTCTAAGAGTTTCTAAAAGTGCAATAGCCTCACTAAATTTTTCTTTTTCCTCTAAACAAACAATTAAACTTAGTTTCACATTTTCTTTTTTAGATTTTTCGGGGTATTTTTCTAAAAGCATTTTAAATATATCAATAGCCTCTTCCATTTTTTTCACCGTCATTAAAACACTGCCTTTAAAATACAATATTTCAAAAATGTCTTCGTCTTTATTCACAGACTTAAGTAACCCATTGAGTTCAATTAAAGACTGTTGGAAATTATTCAAATAATAATATGCTTTTGCTATTTTAAATTTTATTTCATTTTTTTCATGTTGATCGGATGTAATCAACATTAGCTTGCTCAATTCTTCGATTGAGCGAGAATAATCATTTAACCCAGAAAAATAAATATTTGCCTTGTGATTTTGAGCCTTTAACCTTTGCTCATCATCTTTAGAATTAATTAAAATGAAATCTAAAGCAATAATAGCTTTATTAAAATCCGAAAGCTCATAATGTGCGACCCTTGCGGCTTTATTTGCAGCTAGAATGGATTCTTTATCGTTTGTTTTAATGAGTTTGAAGTAAGTTAACAATGCTTCTTTAAATTTTTTTTGCTGTTCAAAATTCTCAGCTTGCTTTAAAAGTTGATGTCCGCTGGATCCAATACATCCAGCGAAGAACATTATTGAAATCAATAAAAGTAAAAAGTTTATTTTTCCTTTATTTATCATTCTCCATCTTCGCCATCGTCTTCATCGGCATCTAATATAGCAACGCCAGTGACGTACTCTCCATTTTTAACATTAATTAAACGTACGCCCTGAGTGTTTCTTCCAAAGGTTGAAATATCTGAACACTTCATCAAAATAGACTGGCCTTCATTTGTAGTAATCATTACTTTATTTGTAGAATCAACTCTCTTGGCTGCTATAACATTACCCACTCTATCTGTAGTTTTTTGAGTAATAATTCCCACTCCACCTCGACTTTGTGTTCTATATTCTGAAATAGGAGTTCGTTTTCCGTAGCCACCTTCTGTAACAATTAAAATTGTGTCTTCACAATCTTTTGGAATTACCTCCATACCTACTACTTTATCTTCTTTTCCTAAGGTAATTCCTTTTACTCCTCGAGCTGTTCTCCCCATAGCTCTTACATCAGATTCGTTAAATCGAATAGACATACCTTCTCTAGTAGCAATGAAAATATCACATTGGCCAGTGCTTACTTTGGCTTCAGTCAAATTGTCTTCAAGCTCTATTGTTAAAGCGATTAAACCTGATGGGCGAGGCTTAGAAAAATTACTTATCTCTGTTTTTTTGATAATACCATTTTCGGTAAGAAGAACTACATTTCCACCTTTTTCGAAATTTTCGATAGGAAGAATTGCACGTGCATTTTCTCCTGAAGCCAAGTTCACAACATTCTTAATCGATTTACCTTTAGATGTTCTAGAACCTAGTGGAATTTTGTAGACTTTCTCCCAATATACTTTTCCTCTGTCGGTAAACGTTAGTACCATAGTATGTGTAGTGGCACCGAAAATCTTCCAAACGTAATCTTCTTCTCGAGTTCCTGCGCCCTTTAAGCCTTTTCCACCGCGTTTCTGTAATCTATATTGATCGACTGGAATTCGTTTTATCTGACCCGAATAGGTTAAAGAAACTATCATATCTTCGTTTGCAATAAGATCCTCATCTTCACTTTCTGTTTCAGAAGCCTCAATTTTAGTTCTTCTAGGATTATTAAATTTTTCTTTTATTTCAGAAAGTTCATCAGAAATTATTTTATAAATCTCTGAAACATCAGATAAAACCATTTTTAACCATTCAATTTTCTTCTGCAACTCAGCCAATTCATCTAGAATTTTTTGTCTTTCTAAACCAGTTAATCTTTGCAAACGCATTTCTAAAATTGCTTGAGCCTGAACTTCACTAAAACTGAATTTATCCATCAAAGCTATTTTAGCGACTTGAGTTTCTTTTGAAGATTTTATGGTTTGAATAATATCATCAATCTGATCTAAAGCTTTTTTCAATCCCTGAAGAATATGAGCTCTCGCCTCTGCTTTCTTTAAGTCGAAAATACATCTTTTTGTAACGACGTCTTTTCTATGCTCAATAAAAGCCTCTAGCATAGATTTTAAATTATATGTTTGCGGCTGATTTTTATCATCAATCGCTAACATAATAATTCCAAAGCTAACCTGCATTTGAGTAAACTTATAAAGTCTATTAAGTATGACTTGCGCGTTTTCATTTTTCTTCAAAATGATCACAATTCTCATGCCCTCGCGAGAAGACTCATCTCGAATGTCGGAAATTCCTTCAATCTTTTTCTCTCTTACCAAAACAGCCATAGACTCGATGAGCTTTGCTTTATTTACTTGGTAAGGTAATTCTGTGACAATAATATGCTCTCTATCTTTTCCGGCATCGATAATTTCTGAAACTGCCTTAATGGTAATAATCCCGCGACCTTTTTTATAGGCAGATTTAATTCCATTAACTCCGGCAATTATACCCGACGTAGGGAAATCCGGTCCTTTTATAACTCCCATTAACTCATCAATGGTCGTTTCGGGGTTGTCGATAAGTAAATGACATCCATCTACTAATTCGCCTAAATTATGGGGAGGTATATTCGTCGCCATGCCAACTGCAATCCCAGAGCTACCATTAGCTAGTAAATTTGGAAATTTACTTGGCAACACAGTTGGAATCATTAAAGAATCATCATAGTTTGGCTGAAAAGCTACTGTTTCTTTATCGATATCCTCAAGAAGCTCTTCAGCTAACTTGGTCATTCTTACTTCTGTGTATCTTTGAGCTGCTGGAGAATCTCCATCAATAGATCCAAAGTTCCCTTGCCCATCAACCAATGGATATCGAAGTGAAAAGTCTTGAGCCATTCTTACCATAGTGTCATAAACAGCGGTATCTCCATGAGGGTGATACTTACCAATAACATCTCCAACAATACGAGCAGATTTTTTATAAGGTTTATTATGGGTATTTCCCAAATCTTTCATGGCGTATAAGATACGACGATGTACAGGTTTTAACCCATCTCTTACATCCGGTAACGCTCGACCTACAATAACACTCATAGAGTATTGCAAATAGGCTTCTCTCATTTCTTTATTAATATCGCGATCTACGATCTGTGAAACTTCGTTATTTATTTCCATAATTACTCTCTGACGTTTCTAAATATCTAGTTCATCTACTAATAGCGCATTGTCTTGAATAAACTTTCTTCTCGGTTCGACTTGATCACCCATTAATACGCTGAAGGTTTCGTCTGCTTCCATGACATCATCTATAGTTACTCGGATTAGACTTCTATTTTCTGGATTAAGGGTGGTCTCCCAAAGTTGCTCAGGATTCATTTCACCTAATCCTTTATAACGTTGAATATAAATTCCTTTTTTTGCGTTTTCTATAACCGCCTGAGCAAAAGAAAAGTAATCTTTATATTCTATTGGTGATCCATCTACATCAGATGTGAAAGGCAACACAACTAACTCTCTAAAAGTTTTCCAATTACGCTTTAAATCTTTCCATATTGAAGACTCAAAAGTTTCAAAGTTTAGATTGCTCGAAAATTTATGGCCAAACTTTGTTGTAGTTACAACCACTCTCTTAGAACCGTGTTCTTTTTCATCAATCATTTTGTATTCAACTTTTGAAAGACCACTCAATGGATTTGATTTTATCCAATCTTTAAATCCTTCAATAGCTTTGTCCACGACAGACTGATCTTTAATAAAATCTTCTGGCTTAACATCAGAGTTTAGCAAATAAGCCATAAAATCTCTTTCATACTGATTGGACCAATTTTTTAAAAGATGATCCGCTTTTCGAATATTAAATACAAAGTTCTTTAATTCTTCTTCTGTGGTTCCAGTTTTTAGTCCGTCAATTTTAATATCTGTTAGTCCACTATTTAATAAATACTCTGTGAGAGCCTCTTCATTTTTAATATACTCTTCAGATTTGCCTTTTTTCACCCGATATAATGGAGGTTGAGCTACATATATATAACCCTGCTCAACCACTTGAGGTAATTGTCTATAAAAGAACGTCAATAAAAGTGTTCTTATATGTGATCCATCTACATCAGCATCTGTCATAATAATAATTTTATGATATCTAATTTTATCTAAATTAATTTCTTTTCCTACACCTGTGCCTAATGCAGAAATCATCATTTTAATTTCGTTATTAGATAACATTTTGTCAAATCTGGCTTTTTCAACATTTAATATTTTACCTCGAAGAGGCAATACGGCTTGAGTTTTTCTATCTCTTGCCTGTTTTGCAGAACCACCCGCAGAATCTCCCTCAACCAAATAAAGTTCACATAAAGCAGGATCTGACTCCTGACAATCAGCCATCTTTCCTGGCAAAGCTCCACTGTCTAAAGCTGTCTTTCTTCTTGTTAAATCACGAGCTTTTCTCGCGGCTATTCTTGCACGTGCTGAATCTACACATTTACTAATAATTGTTTTTGAAATATTAGGATTACGATCTAACCAGTCAGCCAGTTTCTCATTAACTAAAGACTCTACAATTCCTTTAACCTCTGTATTACCCAGTTTTGTTTTAGTTTGTCCTTCAAACTGCGGCTCTCTCACTTTAACGCTGACCACAGCGACTAAACCTTCTCTAATGTCGTCACCATCTAGATTTACTTTTAAATCTTTTAAAAGATTTTTACTTTGAGCATAAGAGTTGGTTGTTCGAGTTAAGGCACCTCTAAACCCCACTAAATGAGTTCCACCCTCAACTGTATTAATATTATTGCAGTAAGAATATATAGATTCAGTGTAAGAATCGTTCCACTGCATAGCTACTTCAACTTCAACTTCCTCTTTCTCTCCACTAAAAAATATTACATCTGGGTGCAGTGATTTTTTTGTTTCATTCATATACGAAACAAATTCTTTTAGACCTTCTTCATATTGAAACTCTTGAGTTTTATTAATTCTTTCGTCAATCAAGGTAAAATGAAGACCTGCATTTAAAAAGGCTAATTCCCTAATTCTTTTTGTCAATGTATTGGCATCAAAGCCGGTTTTTACATCTTTAAAAATTTCTAAATCAGGTTGAAATGTGACTTTAGTCCCTGTTTTTTCAGAGTCCCCGACTCTTTCTAATTCGGTCTGAGGAATACCTTTTTCGTAAGATTGTCTCCATACGCCACCTTTGCTCTTCACTTCAACAGAACAATGACTTGATAGTGCGTTTACTACTGAAGCTCCCACTCCATGCAATCCTCCTGAGACTTTATAAGAATCAGAATTAAATTTTCCACCGGCATGTAAGACAGTCATAACTACTTCTACGGCAGATTTACCATCTTTATGGGTTTCAACAGGGATTCCTCTTCCATCATCTTCTATCGAAATAGAGTTATCTGATTGAATTGTTATTTTGATTTTCTTACAAAACCCTGCAAGAGCTTCATCCACGGAATTATCCACAACTTCATAAACTAGATGATGATAACCTCGAACAGATGTATCCCCGATGTACATTCCTGGTCGTTTTCTTACAGCTTCTAGACCTTCTAAAACCTGAATAGAACTCGCGTTATAATTTGAACCAGCTTTACCTTCGTTAACGGTTTGACCTTCTGACAATTTACTATCCTATGTTTGATTCGCTTTTTACAATTTCACCATTATTAATTTCAAATACAAAAAAATCACCTTCTAAAAACCTTGAACCAGAACTCACTTCATCAATTTTAAACGCCAAATCTGTAGTCGTTAAAAAAATCTGGGCTTCAATGTTATTTAAAAATTTCACAAGCTTTGTTCTTTTAATTAAGTCTAACTCCGACAAAACATCATCTAGCAAAAGCAGAGGATAAGAATCATGCTTTTTTTTAAACAACAAAATTTGACCCATCTTTACAGCTATAATAAGTGTCCTTTGTTGCCCTTGAGAACAAAAGTAGCGTGAGTCCTCCTGATTCACTAAAAAACGAATGTCGTGCTTATGAGGACCTATTAACGTGGTCCCAGCACTCAGTTCGGCATCAGCTAAATCTTTCGCTCGATCAAGAAAGTTATTATATACATGTGAGGCTGTCCAGTCGACTCCATTCTTTGAAGAAATCAGATATTCCACAGAGATTTCCACATTTTCACCCTCAATCAATGAATTGTATATGGGACTTAATTCTGATTTTAGTATTCTCACCACTGATAATCTGTGATGCGTTAAGTCAGTGGCCTTTTCAAAGTATAGAGGATTAAGGCTTTCGAGTACCCCAAGTATAGATTTTTTCTCTAACCCATGATTTTTATAATTTTTTAAAACCTTGTTTCTCGCGTTTAAAGCCTTTTTGAAATCAGCAAGCTTTTTACTATACTCAGGATTAAGGCTCATGCCTATTTCGTCAATTAAAGTTCTTCTCGCATCGGGACCGTCTTTTATTACAGCCAAACTCTCTGGGCTAAAGAGAACACTGAATAATCTATTTTTTAAGTTAGAATTGTTTAGAGACTTATTGTTGTAAAGCATGCGCTTACGAGAATCGACAAATTCAACTTTGGCATTATTCGTTAAATTTTTATCTAAATATCTTCCTTCCACATATCCACAGGTTTCTCCACGTTTTATCAATACCTCCGCTTTCCCGGGTCGAAAAGTACCTCCAAAAGAAAGAACGAATATACTCTCTAATAAATTTGTTTTTCCTTGGCCATTTGGACCAAGAAATATATTCACACTTGGATGAAATTGAATAGTGCTTTTTAAAAGGTTTCTAAAATTATAGAACTTTAACTCTTTTAAAACCATTCTATATACGCATTGGCATAACTACACAGGTGTAAGATTCGTCCCCTTGAGGCCTCATTATTCCTGGAGAAAGTTGATCGCTCAGCTCTATACTTATCTTAGAATCATCTATAGAGTTTAAAATATCTAGAATATATTTTGCATTAAACCCAATTTTAAAATCATTCCCTTTGTAATCAATATCAATCTCTTCTTTTGCTTCGCCCATCTCTGGATTATTAGAAGTGATCTCCATTTTTCCGTCAGACAATTTAAACGTAACACCTTTAGACTTTTGATTACTCATTAAAGAAACTCTTTTTAAAGAGCTATGAAGTAATGCCTTATCTACTAATATTTTTTGTTTCAAGTCTTTAGGTATTAGCTGATTGTAATTAGGATACTTCCCCTCTATGAGTCTAACCATTAAAACTGTAGAATTATATCTTACAATGAGCTGTGCCCCTTCTATTGCCATTTCAAAGTTATCTTGAATTCCTTCGATAAGTTTATTTATTTCATTTAAACCTTTTTTAGGAATGATCACCCCAGATAAAGAATTTTTAGATGAGCTTTCCATTTTTCTGTTTACTAAACTTAGACGATGGCCATCAGTGGCTACCATTCTATAATAACCTTGATGTTCTTCATCTTTTTCTAAATATACCCCATTAAGATGATATCTTGTTTGGTCATGTGAAACGCTATAAATAGTTTTTGAAATCATCTCCGATAAAGTTTGTGAGCTTACTAAAGAAAATTTCTTCGTATGAATCGATGGAAAGACTGGATACTCTTCAGGACTAATCCCTACAATATTAAATACTGATTTACTCTGAGCAATCTTAAGCCAATTATTTTCTTGCTTGGTGAGAAGAACCTCTTCTTCAGGCAATTCTTTCGCTATATCAAATAAACTTTTTGCATTTACAGCAACTTTGCCAGATTCAATAACCTCCGCTTTTACGCTGTCTGTTAAACTAACCTCTAAATCTGTTGCAAAAATGGTAAGCAAGTTATTGCTACACTCTAAAAGAACATTTGATAAAACAGGCATTGCATTTCTTTTTTCTACAATGTTTTGAGTTTTACTTAACAAAGATAATAACTCTGATGTCTTTATTTTTAATTTCACAAAATACCTCTCTGAATGGTCTATATAATTAACTAATTTTATATATTTATAAATAAGTAGTAGTAGTAGGGGGTGTTGAAAACCACCAAATCAAACTAAATATTTTAAATCATTATATTTTTTTAAAAATCCTCCGTGGATAAACCCTGTGTAAAAATGCGTATAAAGTTGTGAGTTTTGTGGATAAAAACTTTTCCACGAAGACTCCACTAGGATAGTCACAGCTTTATCCACATCACTTATTCACACCCCTGTGATATTGTGTATTCGACTCTCTATCTCTTCAATATCCCTCTTTAAATCAAGATTTTTACTTTGTTGATCCTCCACTCGCTTCAGCGCGTTAATAACAGTTGTGTGATCACGACCTCCGAAAGCTTGCCCGATATCAACTAAAGATTTATCTAAATGATTTTTGACTAAATACATGGCAACTTGTCGAGCACTGACGATAGGTTTTGTTCGAGATTTAGCCTTCAAATCAGCAACTCTAATATTATAATGCGATGCAGTTAGTTTCAGTATCTCATCAATAGTGATACTCGTTGTATCGTCATGAGTAGCCAAAACTTTTTTTGCTAAAGAAAGGTTTATCTCTAATCCCTGAAGTTCCGAAAACATTTTTACTTTATTTAAATTTCCTTCGAGTTCCCGTATAGACCTTTTAGAAATTCTTGAAATATAATTTATGACATCATTTGGAAGGTAAATTCTTCTCTGCTCAGCTTTATACTTTAAAATAGCCACTCGAGTTTCTATGTCAGGCATTTGGATATCGGCTATAAGTCCCCACTCTAATCGAGTACGAATTCTGTCTTCTAGCCCCTTTATCTCTTTAGGCATTCGATCACTAGCTACGATGACTTGTTGGCCCTTTTCAAAAAAATCATTCAACGTGTGAAAGAATTCTTCTTGAACAGCTTCCCCACGTCCAAGAATTTGAATATCATCCATTAAAAGAACCTGACATCGCTCTCTAAACCGCATACGGAATTTATCCATTTCGCTACGGCGAATACTTGAGATGCATTCATTTAAAAAACGTTCAGCAGAGACATAACAAATTTTTAAATCCGGTCGTTTTTCAACTAAATTATTTCCAACAGCATTTAACAAATGAGTTTTTCCCATCCCAGTAGGTCCACAGATAAATAATGGATTATAATTTTCTTTACCTGGATTTTCCGCAATGCTGTAAGAGGCCGCATGAGCAAATTCATTATTTCTTCCCACAACAAAAGTAGAAAATTTATAATCAGGATTTAAAGTGTCATTACTAGAGGCTAAAAGAGGCTTCGAGAATTCATTTGTGTAATTTTTTCCATTTTGATTAAATTGAGCTAAAGGGATATCTAATTGCACTAAGTCATCATCCTCTTCTAAAGTTTTATTTTCACCAGTAACGATCAACTCAACCTGGAAGGGATGATTATAAAGAGCAGAGATTTCGCTGCACAGTCTGTCTAATAAATTTTGTGATATCCAATATTTATGAAGCTCAGTGGGTACACCAAGACGAAATCGGTCACCATCTACAGCTTGTTCTATAGAAATTAAAGATGTTGGTTCAAACCACATCTGTAGAGGTCTATTGTCTAAATTCTTACTCTTTAAATTAGACTTGATTTGGTCCCACAATAGTGTACCTTGCGCCACTTAATACCCCCAAAATAGGTAAATATAGATATCTAATAATTGTGCATAGCCAAGATGTGGGAACGAAGTACCATGTTAATAAGAATCTTTCAATATCTTGACGTAAAAGGGGTAATATGATTGTATGTCGCATCAGTCCGGAATACGGGCTTAAATTTTGAGTAGCCTGACGTTGAAATACCTGACGTTAGAATGACGTAAGCTACAGTCGTAAAAGAGGTAAAGAGATGAAAAGAACGTATCAGCCAAGTAGAAAAAGTAGAAAAAGAAGACATGGTTTTCGTAATCGTATGGCAACTAAAGATGGTCAAGAGGTCCTATCTAGAAGAAGAGCTAAAGGTCGAAAAAGACTTACGGTTTCTGTAGGTGGAAAGTAATAACCAGATTAAAACATTAAAGCAAAGTCGTGATTTTTTGTGTTTAAAAAAGAATGGGCGACGAGTTTTTCCAAGTGATTGGTTAATAGTTAACTATATTAAAAATGATATAGGGACTCATCGAATGGGATGGACTATTCCAAAAGGAGTGGGTCCTGCGGTGTTAAGAAATAAGTTAAAGAGATGGGCCAGAGTGGTCATGAAAAGTGTAAATCCAGGTATTTCTGAATCAGTAGATTTAAATTTGGTATTTAAAATTAAAAATCCTGTGTTTTACAAGAACTTGAGTTTTTATGAGTTTCAAAGTTCGATTGAAAAATCATATAGAAAGATCAAATTTCGAGAAAAAAAGTCTACTTAAAGGACTATTTCTGTTTTTGATTTCTTTATATAGATCTATTTTTTCACTATTTTTTGGTGGAAGTTGTCGTTTTACGCCGAGCTGTTCGGAATATGCCGAGCAATGCTTTCATTGTTTGCCTACTCAAAGAGCTTTTTATTTAACAATTAGACGGATACTTAAATGTCACCCCTTTGGAAGTTTTGGCTTTGACCCGGTTCCATGTAATGAAGGTAAAAATACGAGGAATTCATGAGTAATAATCAAAATCAATCTTTTCTAGATCCGAAAACAATTTCTGCGATTATTTTATCTGCATTAGTGTTTTTAGGTTGGAATGCCTGGATGAGAACAAAATATCCTCATCTTACAAACGATGTAAAAAAAGCAGCAAGCGTAGAGATGCCAAAACAAAATGTAGAGTCTGAAGAGTCACAAGTCTCTCTTCCACAAGAAACAGCATCGACCATTGCTAAGTCTGGCGATGTAGAAATTGGCATGAATGAAACTGTTGTTAACGAAGAGTTTTTGCATTTTGAAGACCAAAGAATTTCTTTTGATATTTCTTCTAAAGGAATGGGTTTAAAAAATATTCAATTAAAGAAATATAAAGATAGAGAGATGAATACGCTTCATGCGGGTTCAAATGAAGGAACTTTACCCTTTTCGACAAATATTATGGGTCGCTCTTCAGCTTTAAATTTTGTTCTCTCGAAAAAAGGAGATCGTCTTTTTGAGGGAGTATCAGAAGTGAATGGGATGAGAGTGATAAAAATAATGGAAATTAAAGAAGACTCTTATTCTATCGATACTGTTTTAAAAGTTGATGGTCACTTAGAAAATTTAGTTGGTGTCACAACAGAGCTTACTGAAAAAATTCATCCAAAAAAATCAGGCGGTATGCTATCGGCAGACAGATTTAATATACAAGAGTTTTTTGTGGACTATGGAACCGATAAAGACGAGAGAAAACATATCGTCCATGATGAAGCGAATAACCTACCTTATAGCAATGTCAATATTGCAGCAATAGGATCTCAATATTTTACAATGGCACTGGTTAACAAATCAGATGTGATGCCAAAGGCTGATGCAGTAACAAAAGCAGATTCGGAAGTGGCTTCGTTAAAGCTTTATTTTAATATGTTAAATAAAAGTGATGTGTTTAACATTCATTATGGAAGCTATATCGGACCTAAATCTTTAAATATTTTAGAGGCCAGTAATGAAAATCTTGTGAAAATAATAGACTATGGTTTTTTTGGATCTATAGCTAGAATTTTACAACGAGTTTTAGAGTTTTTTCATAATTATACAGGTAATTGGGGAGCGGCAATCATACTTCTCACGTTATTGGTTAGATTTTTAGTATTACCTACGGCTTTAAGTTCATATAAATCAATGAAGAATATGTCTAAGATAAATCCTCTTTTAAAAGATATAAAGGAAAGACATAAAGATGATCCAAATGCTAGAAATCAAGCGATGATGCAGCTTTATAAAGATCATAAGATAAACCCTGTAGGAGGGTGTCTTCCGACGCTTCTACAATTACCCGTCTTTTTTGCACTTTACCAAGTTTTAGGACAAAGTATTGATTTGTATCAGACACCTTTTATTTTTTGGATTCATGATTTAAGTGCAAAGGACCCCTATTATGTTTTACCGGTATTGATGGGGATTACAATGTTGGTTCAGACAAAGATTTCGCCATCAACAATGGATCCGGCTCAGGCAAAAATTATGATGATTATGCCAGTTGTGTTTGCTTTTATGATGGCAAATCTGCCTAGTGGGCTGACTTTATATATTTTTATAAGTGGTTTGTTTGGAATATTTCAACAACTATATTTTACGAGAGATAGAGAGGCAAAAGTAGTCAAAGCTTGATTAATACGTGCCATAGAAAGGAAAAAAGATGACAGGTTTTTTAGGAAAAATTTTCGGGAAAAAAGAGACTATTAATTTAGATGATATTGTAGAAGACAGCATTATTGGAATAATAGAAAAAGGTAAATTTAATTTATC
>JAGRAA010000026.1 GCA_020435185.1 Bdellovibrionales bacterium
TAAGGCTTGACCATTTTTAACCATCTTCAGAATATGCCTGTACCAATGAAGGTTAGTTCCTCCAAAAAGATCCTTTAAACGTCGATGAGTTACAACATTTAAGTTATCGTGCTCATAGGCAGCCGGAAACCCCCATCCCCACATAAAGCTTATCATATGACAAGCGGGCTCTTTACATTCTCTTCTTAGAAGCCGCTCCATCCACCATATCCAGCGTCCAAATCCCGGCCCAGGAAAAAAAGGTATCTCTGGCGAAATATAAGGGTATCCAAAAACATACTCTAACAAATTTGGTCCTATAGATAGCTTTATCTTAGACTGCCATCTAATTTGAGGGGTAAGAGAAACACTATTTGAAATAATAGAATGAACGCCTGAAACTTTTCCAGCCGCTAGGGCACACATAAAAGAAATAGATCCTACACAGTGGCAAATCACGTGTAGGGAGCTATCTTCTCCGACCTCATTTTTAATGTGCTCTAAGGCCGCAGGAATATCATAGAGTACGACATCATCTATGGTATGATGAAGTGGCTTTAAATTATAAACATGACGACTGCTTCCTCTCCAATCCAATGACCAGACATCATCATACCCATGATCCAACAAATATTGAACGAGATTGTAATGTTCAGGCATAATGAACATATCAGTAGACGTGGTTAAACCATGAAGGAGAACAACAACATTTTTAGACTTCTTTTTATGAAAACGATCCATTGACAAAAAAAGACCGTCTTTTGTAAAAACGTTTCTTTTTTGGATCTCGACTCCTCTTACCCCTTCATTGCTTTGCAGAGCGATAATGTGTTCGTCCCATCGCTGTTCTTCTGTACCAAAAATAAATGGAGCATAAGCTTCCCATAGATTTCCTGCGAATAAACTTAAAAATTTAGCGAGGACTGATGCTCTCGAGGAAAGATCCTTTTGATTGGTCTTAAAAGACTGCAATTGTTGTATAAAATCTTTAACTTCTATCTTAAGAATTCCCACAAACGAAGGGATCTGATTTTTTTGAGGGGCTGTGGATAAAAAACCATCGAAGATACAAGTATATAAAGTGGTTGTCTCTGGCCAAATATCTACAAAATCTTCTCGATCAACAACTTTAAATCCAAAAAATGTTTTCTGTTCTCCGTTCTTATCTAAAAAGTGTAGCAAATAATGCATCTCTTTTGCGGCATTAAATTCAATGCTGGAAGAAGGCCGGACAAATAAATTAAAAAGCCCCTTCTTCACGGCAAGCTCTCCCCCCAAACGGGGACATTGAATAACACCCTCTGCGTTCGCCTGTAAATCCGGATCATTACAAAAAGCATCAATACTTTGAATTTTAATTGTAAGTGTGAAGTCTAAAGGATAATTAAGATTTTTCCCCAAGTCATAACAAGAAGAAAATTGGTCCGTCAATTGACTAAAACTAAGCGAATTTTTATTTTCGCTAAAAAATCCTCTCATTGTTTCTGTAAATTGCAGAGACGATTCTATCGACAAAAAATTCTCCTCATTCAGTTTTAATGGCAGCTATCCATCATTTTTATCTACAAATGAAGAGAAATCAATTCTAAGAATTTATCCATTCTTTCATCGGGTCAAAATACCTTGAGTTGTGACACATAATATAAATATAACTTGTTTAATTAGATTTGCTCTAAGCCGCCACAGGAAGAAGCTTACCGATAATCATTTCTTCTTTATCTGCTATTTTTATATCCTTCCAAAATCTAACCGCTTGCAAATAAATTTTAACCACATCTTTATCAAATTGCTGACCACTGCATTCTATTAGCTCTTCTTTTATGGTCTCAAAGTCTAAAGCTTTTCTATAAGCTCGAGTGTGTAACATGGCATCTACTGTATCGACGACCGATATAATTTTACTTTCCAGCGGAATATCTCTTTGGTCTATTTTCTGATATCCCTGACCATCCACTCTTTCATGATGATACAAAATCGGATTTATTAAAGATTGAAAAAAATTATGTTCCTTCCCTAACCAGCCGACCACTAAGGCAGACATTTTAACGTGAGATTGCATAAGAAAAAATTCATCTTTAGACAAACGAGTAGGTTTGTTCAATATGGCTAAGGGAATTCCCATCTTCCCTACATCATGAAAAAGTCCTGCAAATTCGAGCCTAAATTGGTCATACTCATTTAAGCCCATGGCTTGGGCCAAACGACGAGCCGATCGTCCAACTCTACAACAATGATAGAAAGTATAGGGGTCTCTTTGCTTGAGTTCGCTTAACAAAATATCTGTCACATGAACACCCCATTCAGGTATATCGCCCAAATGAACCTCCCGACAATACTCTGAACTCATCGGACAGACTTTAGGGAAGCTTAAACCTCAGGGTCTAAAATTCTCAAAATGAGACTCTTTAAAAACTGACTTGGAGATATATTCGAAAGCACATTCCCTTAATCGATCAAATACCCTCATCGACTGATAAAGTTTCTCGTATGCTTCAATAAAATGTTGTTAAACATCGGCCCTCAAAATTCTACAAATTTTAACCATTTTTGTAGACATATTTCATGGAATTGTTAGTTCTAAACTGAGATTATTGCTCAAAAGGGGGTTTTCTCAATCTAGATACTGTTTTCTATAATTCCACGAAAGATTCTCAAGAATTTAAAAGATTACTGCAAAATGCCGAAGACGCAGTTTTTGAAAACATGCTTTACGAATAAACCTGGTGACACTTTAATGCTCAGCTTTTTTAGCAACCAAGATCAAAAATAAAAATTTTAGTTTTTTGGTGGGCTCTTATTTAAAACTCTTCTTCGACGTCTGTACCGACAACCCCACCATTACTTTGGCTGTCTGCCCAGATTTCTCCTGTAGCGCTATTGTAACACCATCCCCCTGTGAACGTGGCAGTATTATTACAGGCCGTTGCATCTCCACGAGTACAGTCACCAGCAGCCTGACAGTCAGTGACCGTTGCAGCGCTACCCCAGAAGTTAGTAGGAACTCCAGGCGATTTTACAAACTGCCTTTCTGCAGCGTTGGTCACTTGACCAGTTGTACAAGCACTATTTGTTATATTATTGGCAGCAATATCTGCTACCGGAGGATAAGTACTAGCGGCAGAGCCACAACGCAGCTGCATTTGCGCATGTTGATTGGCAATTCCCGCTCTTAAAGCAATAAGGCTTTCTCTAACTCTCGTATCCCCGGCTTCTCGCCTAAAACTTACAAATTGAGTGGTCAGCACCACTGACAATATAGCCACCAAGAATAACGTCACCAAAATCTCAATTAATGTGAACCCTTTTTGACGGCCATCCTTCATAATACCACCATTCTAAAGTCGAATTCTTTTGGATATAATCTGATTTTAATGCGAGTTTACGACGATATTCAATCGTTTCGTTTGCCGTCTCTAGATCTTTAGCTAGTAAACCTAACAAATGCCTCTATCGATGGCTGCGTCGATTCTTCTTGTGTACTCTTTTGTT
>JAGRAA010000001.1 GCA_020435185.1 Bdellovibrionales bacterium
TAAAGAATAAAAACTGTTTACTTTTTAAAGGCTTAGATTTTTACAGGTCATCGAAGGTTTTGGTTCTTAATATGTTTCCATCTACATCAAATTCTACAATGGCGAGTGCCCATTCTCTAAAAAAATCGACGTGAGAAGTATGAATACCATCTATGATCATATTTTCCCAGTTTAAATTGAGATGAACCTGTCCGAGGTGTTGCGTAGCAAATTCAAAATTGATTTGAAAAACTTTTCTTTTGTCTTCATTTATTTTTTTTCCAGAAAGAAAATCCTTATTTGAGACGACTAGTGTAGCTTTTTGATTTTCTGCTCCGAACTCCTTTAAAAAACCTTTTTGAAAAACAACTCCATAGAATCTTATTTGGGCATTTTCGTACCATATGTTTTTTCTGGCTCTCTGCTGTCTATTTGAACCTTTACCTTTTGCAGGGGTAGAAGAATTGTCGGATAGAAACCCATGAAATTTCAATGCCCCCTCGTGTCCTACAGCATAGACTTTTTGATTCGAAGTGTATTCATAGTCTAAAGAGCCATTTGGTCTTATACCTATGAATGCATCAGGGATACCTCGCATTTCTTCTAAAAATGCAGTGTCTACCTCAAAAAAGGCCCAATCTTTTCTATCGGTTGGAGTTTGCCCTAAGAGAAGATCTGGTTCTCTCACTTTTCTGGCAAGGACATCAAAGTCTTGTTCAAGATTTTTCATGGTCTGAATATTTGAAAGGTCAATTTTATTTGATCTTCTAAGGTCCGAGTGAGTTTGTATTTCGATAGGTTTACGAGACTTCTCGATCTTATTGAATTTACCTATAAACCAACCATCGAGGTAAGAATAGACTTTATTTAATAATTCAGAGTTTGGCTCACCATTTAACAAGGCAACTCTCCATGTTGTATAAAGTCTAATAAAACTAATTATTTCAGCTTGGTGAGGGCTTTCTAGTTTTGCAATGGAATAAAGAGCTTTAACATAGAAATCGACTCTCTCTACAGAAAAACCTTCAATTTGACCCATCTCCTTACGTAAAATTGCAATAAGAGCAATAGATTGATTTAATTTTTCTTGTCTGAGTTTTTCTTTTTCATTAGTAAATTTAGTATTTACGATATCTAATTCTGCGTCGGTCATTTGATGTCTATGGTGATACGGGATACCAGAAGAAACTTCTCCATATTCTGATATTATTGTGTCTAAACTTTGGCTTTTACTTAGTCTTGGGGACGATACTAGTTGTGGAATTATGTCGCTATCTGTGATTAATCCTAATTCTTTGTATTTGGTAATTAATAATTTTAATTTTTTTTGATTTTCTAGTTTTCTGCTTTCGAACAAGTCGTCCTTGTATTGCTTTCGTCTTCTTTCTTTAGCAGCCTGAACTTGTTTCGTATGTTCTCTTCGACTTGGAGTTTGGAATGGTATGGAATTCCCACTTAGATCTATTCCCGGTAGACGAAAATTTTTGGGAGCGAACTCTTTTCCGTTTAGGGCAAAAGTTGGCAAAGTCAGTCCTATAGTTAAAGTCTCTTGGTTAACGACTACATTCAGCATTGAATAGAGAATTTTATAATTTGAGTCGACGAAAAAAAGTGATTTATTTTGAAAAAATCTTCCAGGCGCATACTCTAAAGGATGGAGAGTTACAATTTTAATAGGTTCGTGAGAAGACGCAATAAGCTGCTCGTAGATTTGGTCTCTTTGTTTCTCTAAAGAAGCCATTATCTCGTCTTTGAGAGCCTCAGCAACAGTACTGTCTCTTAAAAATCGTTGAAGTGTTACTGAATGAGAATAGATTTTCTTATGAAGTATATTTTTCGGCCCAAACTTGAACCCTAAAGAAATGCCCTTAGCATGCAATACATTTTTCTTAGATAAAAGAGATTTTAATGTACTTTCGACACGTTTATATCCATCAGAAACCTTTACATATTCGGGAGTATGAGAGTCATTTTGGAGACCAAACGTTTTAAAAGCTGAAATGCAGGTTGACCCAGCAAATCCTGGGGTGCCCACTGTAATAATTAACAAAAAAAGTAAAACTGACTTTACCATAGGCACTAGCTACATTCAATTTTTAGGCCAAGGGATTATCCAAGTCTACTTTAGGTGAAAGGGCTAATTGTCTATATTGTATGCAAAGTACAAATTTTGCCGATGCTGAAAAAAATTTAGTCTAAAAACTCTAAGATATCTTCATGATGAGATTTGGTATTCACTTTTTCCATAATATGCTTAAGACGACCGTCTTTTCCTATGATAAAAGTGATCCTCTTTACTCCCATGAATTCTCTACCCATAAATTTTTTCGATCCCCATACTCCATACTTTTCACTCACTTTATGGTCTTCATCCGATAAAAGAGTAAAATTAAGATCATATTTATCTTCAAATTTTTTTAACCTCTCAGGGGAGTCAGGACTGACTGCCAATACTACAGCTTTCTTTTGACTCACTTGAGTTTTGTGATCTCTTATGCCGCAAGCTTGAACAGTACATCCTGGAGTCATAGCTTTAGGGTAAAAATAAAGCACAACATTTTTTTTATCTCGAAAGTCTTTCAAACTTACTTTTTTTGAGTTTTGATCTAATAGGGTAAAATTAGGGGCTAAATTTCCAACTTTCGGTAGGCTCATGAGTTCTCCTTTTTGTCGAGGGTGCTATTAATGTTTTGTGGTTTTACTTCAACGAGAGTGAGTGGGGCTCCCACACCATCTATGATTGTAGCCATATTTCCTTTTTCAAATTGCTTTGGACCCCAAATGATTTTTGCACCCATATTTTTAGCTTTAGTAAGGCTCTCGGTAAGATCAGCAACTTCAAAAAAGACGCTCCAATGAGAGGGGACTTTGTGTCTGAAAGTAGAATCCATTTGTTGCATGCTTCCTTCAGGCTCTTCACCATTAAAAATGATAGAGACATCCTCTGCGGAAGTCTCTGAGGGAGAGTTTGAATGGGAAATACATTTCCATTGGGGGAAGAGTTGAGAGTAAAACTGTTTGCTTTCTTTTAACTGATTAGACATAAGCTCTACCCAGTAAAGTGCATTAGGTTCTTTTTTAATTTCTGTTCCAATATGTCTCTGAGCCTGCCAAAAGTTAATTACAGCTCCTTGAGGGTCTTTTATTGTCGCAAATTGACCAAAATCCAAAGCTTGAGTGGTCGGTCTTAAAATGTCTGCTCCTAATTGATGAGCCTGTCGAAGGATTTGTTCCACATTGCTTACAGAGATATAGGTGTTCCATAAAGAAGCTTGTGGTGAGTCAGAATCAGCAGATCTTTCAAAAAGAGCGCTGACACAAGATCCATTAGAGTAGGCCATATAATAAGACCCTTGTTCGCCTTCGATCTCTTCATATTGCCACCCAAAGAGCTCCTCGTAAAAGGCCATGGCCTTTTGAGCATCGGTAGTCATGAGATCCACCCAATTAAAGGCCCCTTGTTTGTAATACTTCACTTCAGCCATATGCTCTCCTCAAAAAGGTAACAGTTCCCTTTTCACCTTGTGATAAGTCATTTTTACTATTCTGTGGTTTGGTAAACTTCAACGACTATTCGCTTGTAATAACGCATTCCAAGGTGAGAAGGGAACTGTTACCTTTCGTGTTTAAACTTTAGACATCTGTTTGATCAAGTTTGTCTCTTTTTGGCATAGATGGCACTTTTTAGGCTAAAGGAGGTCTCAAATGAAAATTAAGGGGGTTTGGCGT